>NZ_JBQKUM010000048.1:0-38824 GCF_054968605.1 Pseudoalteromonas sp. G5_S1_14_S5
ACCCATTGGGTGCCTTTTTATTTGTGCTCTTGTTGTCAAACCATCGCTTACCAGAAGGTAATGAACAAACCTATGGTGACGGCCATTCCTACATAGTTGTTATTGAGGAAGGCTTGAAAACATAAATCTCGAGCGCGATGACGCATCAGGTGTTGTTGATAAACAAACAAACCACCTGCTACCAGAAGTGCCCAGTAGAAAGTGTCACCTAGATGGTAATGCATACCTAACGCAATCAACATCGCTAAAGTCATTAACTGCAGTGAGCCAACAATCAGCTTGTCGAAACGGCCAAACAAAATCGCTGTCGACTTGATACCAATCTTAAGATCATCGTCTCGGTCAACCATCGCATATTGGGTGTCGTAAGCGATTGTCCACAGCGCATTAATCACGAAGATAAACCAAACTATACTTGGTAATTCATTCGTTTGTGCAGCCCATGCCATTGGAATAGCCCAGCTAAACGCCAAACCAAGGAATAACTGTGGAAGATGCGTAAAGCGCTTCATGAAAGGATAAATAAACGCTAGACCAATCCCAATAAAAGAGAGCTTAATGGTCAGCGGATTCATGGTCAGTACTAGCAAGAATGAAATCACGGCTAGTACTAAAAAAAGGATAACGGCTTCTTTACTCGACACCAAACCAGACGGCAGTGGGCGCTGCTTAGTGCGCTTTACATGACCATCCACCTTACGGTCAGCAAAATCATTAATCACGCAGCCTGCTGAACGCATTAGTACGACACCTAATACAAATACAACCAAGACATCCAAGTCAGGCATACCTTGTGCGGCTATAATCAGCGACCATAAAGTAGGCCAAAGGAGTAACAAGGTACCAATCGGGCGATTCATTCGCGTTAATTGCCAGTACGCTTTCGCTTTGGTGGCAAGCATTTACACACTCTCCTTAGAGTAAATGGGTGATGTTGGTAAAAACAGTTCTGCTACAAGCATCGGTTTATGGTTCATCCATAATCGAGAGCGGCGTGCGAGCAATCGTTCGTCGCCAGCGATAACCCAACCAACTTGCAGCGCGTCTCGCTCGACGTTCTCCGCACTAAAAACGGTCAACCCTAACGGAACATTACCTTGTTGAGAAAGGTCTGAGTGCTGATCTTCTAATGTCACTCGAGGGATTAAGGTTCGGCCTAACACCCATGGCTCATCATCCCCATTCAAAATTACTTTGCGAAGTAAGCAATCAGACGATGATAAAAGGTGTTGCTCATCTTGTTGCACAATTGAGCGTTCTACAACTTGATTGTGAAGCAACTCCACAGACAGATGTTGGCAACACTTACCCAACTTACGGGAAAGAGAACCCTGCTCCATCAGCCACTCTTTGGTGGTTTCATTAGGAAAATCAAATGTTTCTGTACTTTGCCAATCTACATTCATTAAAGAATTAAGATACAGCGATATTGGCTGATTCATACTAGTATTCAATAGGTGACTTTACACGTACAATAAAGCTTCAACTTTCGAACAAAATTAAAGCGTCTTCGAATTGTAAACGTATTTAGATTTAGACCTTTCATTGTAACAAGACTAATGCGTTTCGAATATCGCGAATAAACTAAAGAAAAGTCACAAATATGCACAAACGTTATGTAGCCCAAATATTTCTTGCGATTACTCTACTCTTTTCAGCATCAAGTTTCGCAGAAGAGGAATCGGAACCTAAGCTAGCCTACTTCACGCTAGAACCAGACCTAACCACCAATTTTTACACTAAAGGTAAAAAGTTGGGCTACATTCAGGTTCGCCTCGATATCATGGTGGCGAATAGCAAAGATTTAGCAACCATCGAGCATCACCAACCATTGATCCGTGATGCGGTGATTGAGCTACTGGGCAAACAAAACGAAGAGACGATTAAGTCACTGTCCGGTCGTGAAGATTTAAGAAAGACGTTAGTTGAGCATCTCAACAAGATTTTACTTCCAGAGACGGGCAAAACCCTGATTGCAGATTTACTGTTTACTAAATATCTCTACCAGTAACAGCGGGTATAAAACGAATCTAAAAAAAGCGGCTCATTTGGCCGCTTTTTTGTTTTTATCGATGCTAGGAATTAACTTCTTGCCGATTTCGGCGCTTTCATTGAATCAACGAAGCCGATAATCACACCAGCAACTAGACCTGCTAAGTGAGCAGTATTGGCAATCGCCATAAACGGCTGCATGTACCCGAGTACCAACCACACCAGCATAAAGCCGACGATCTGTCGTGGGATACCCAAACCAAGCTGTGGCGCTTTAGTGCCAACCACCCATAGGTAACCAACTAAAGCATACACAACGCCAGATAAGCCACCGAAGTTGGCCCCTTCAACCCAGTATTGCCCTGCTCCTGACAACGCTGAAGCGACAGCAAAGATCTGAAGCAACTTAAGACCGCCTAACTTTTTCTCAATATCGCCACCCAGTTGCCACCACCACAAAATATTGAAAGCGATGTGCATAACCGAGAAATGAAGCACGGCATGGCTCAACCAACGCCACAATTGCCACTGCTGTCCGTCCACCGCAGGGAAGTGCAACGCATTAAAAATCGCTTGGCCAAAACCGATCTGCTGCAGTGCAAAAATCACCACACACACCAACATGATGCTGAGTGTCACAGGGCCAGCCTTGGCTGTTATCATTCCCATGAAACTAGGCGTGTGATAATGGAAATGACTCTTTCTGGTCTCTGCCATATCCCAAGAGGCCGCTTGGTAGCGCTTATGATTGGGTTCCGACAAGAAGCGGTTGAGCTCCGCTTCAGTTTCAACTTGAAACTGGCCATCAAGCAGCCAAAGAGCAACGCGCCCTTCTCCCTCAGGTGACATCTGAATAGGGATCTGGCGAGAGGCCATGTAATCAATAAATGCTTGAGCAAGACGTGGATTGTCTAACACCATCAGTCTAATCATTGTTATTTCCTATTCATGCTATGAGAGATGTTTAAGCGATAAAGGTCATTAGCCAGCAATCACAGGAAGTTCAGCACGGTGCCATGCTTCGAAGCCACCATCTACACTATATACCTCTTCAAAGCCTTGGTTCACTAAATATTGTGCCGCACCTTGGCTACTAATGCCGTGGTAACACATTACCAAGATAGGTTGTTCAAACTCCACCTCATCCATAAACGAGACCATAGTGTCGTTTGTTAGATGGTAAGCGGTTTTTGAGTGAGCAACCGCGAAAGATTGCGGGTCGCGGATATCAACAAGTCGAGCTTGGCCTTGTTCAATAAGAGCCTGAGCACCTTGCACGTCGATATGTTTAAACTGGTCCATGACTTTCTCTTTTTATACTGATTTACTTTGCTGCCATTGTAACCTATCCCAAGGCTAACAATCACATCCACTTAATAAGGTTATCCACCAACGATCACTTTTACACCATTTGTGGATAAATCTGTGAATTGCGTGAATAAAGTGCCCTTGGAAAAATAGATCCACAACATGTAGTAATGATCCTGAACTAACTGTGGGTTAACTAAAACATATCCCCACTCAAAAAATACGCTCAAAGCCTTACTACACCCTGCTTTTAGACAGCTGACGAATAAACTTGTCACAGAGTTATCCACAAAATCATTTTGCAAATTACGATCGCAAAAGTTGAGAATTCGATCCAAAACAAAAAGGCCGAGATCTCTCGATCTCGGCCTTTTCAAAATGCGGTTTTTTGCTAGCTACTATTTAGAAACTAAGCGCTGTTAGAAATCGCCAACGGCTTGTTTCAATTTCTTCATCGCATTCTTTTCTAACTGGCGAACACGTTCTGCAGAGATACTGTAAGTATCCGCTAAATCTTGTAGTGTTGCTTTATTGTCGTCTAACCAACGAGAGCGAACAATGTGTTGACTACGCTCATCTAGACTTGCTAATGCTAGGCCCAAACGATTATTGGTGTGAGACTCCCAGTTAGATGCTTCAACCGTTTCAGCAACGTCTGACGCTTTGTCTTCTAGGTAGTAAACCGGAGCTGTGTAAGCAGAGCCGCCGTCATCGTCATCCATTGGTGCTTCAAACGTTGCGTCTTGCGCTGCTAAGCGAGATTCCATCTCACGAACTTCAGAAGGCTCTACGCCCAGTTCACGAGCTACTGTCTCAACTTCACCGTTGTTAAACCAACCTAAACGCTTTTTAGATTTACGAAGGTTAAAGAACAGTTTGCGCTGTGCCTTAGTTGTCGCAATCTTAACGATACGCCAGTTACGCAGAACGTACTCATGAATCTCAGCTTTGATCCAGTGAACTGCGAAAGAAACCAATCGAACGCCAACCTCTGGGTTGAAGCGCTTAACGGCTTTCATTAGACCGATGTTACCTTCTTGAACGAGATCAGCCATAGGCAGCCCGTAGCCAGAATAACCTCTTGCAACGTGCACCACGAATCGTAGGTGTGAAAGGATCAAGCCTTTCGCAGCGTCGATCTCACCTTTGTAATGTAATCGCTCTGCAAGTCCACGTTCCTCTTCAGGCGTCAGCATTGGGTAGCTGTTCGCTGAGCGGATATAGCTGTCTAAACTATCTTGTGTGACTAAAGCCATTTGATACGCTTGGTTTGCCATTCGGTTCCTCATCAATCTCTGATCTGGAGTAGTACATCTATTAAAACCCGACAATCTTGAACCTAAAATGAACAGGTTTCAAGAAGGGGGAAGTAATTATGCATAATCAATTCGTCTATACAAGGCAAAAACTGGTTAAGAAGTGCCTATTTTTCGTCTAAATATGACTCTATTCACCTAAACTGGTTCAATTTCTTTTAGGTGGCGCTGTGCAGAAAGCTTCGCAGCCACACTACCCAGCAGGGTTCCAACGATCAAAAGCAGTAAAGATTCATCCCAGCTGAGGCCAATTAAACGGAAGTGGCTGTCGTAAAGCTGAGCCAAGTCATCCACAGCGCTGTTCAGTAATACGGTAATTAATGCCGTCATTACCCACGCGCTAACCGAACCTAATACACCGAACCACATTCCTGAATATAGATATGGTCGAAGAATGTAGCTGTCGGTGGCACCAATCAGCTTCATGGTTTGAATCTCTTCTTTATGCGCCAACACATTAAATCGCAGTGTGTTGCCGATAATCAAAAACACAGCGCCTAACATCAATGCCGTTAGGGTAATGACGATGACAGCAGCTAGCGCTTTAATCGCGTCTAATCTTGCTAACCAATCTTCGTCCAAACGAACATCAGTCACTAATTCTTGTTTTTTAACTTGGCCTGCTAGCTCTTTGATTTGCGCATCGCTTTGTACGCTTGGTGTTATCACAAGCACACCTGGCAGTGAATAGTCGTCGAGAATAGTTAGGGCATCATCAAAGCCAGAATACTGGCTAAGGTCAGCAAGCCCTTGTTGAGGTGAAATGTACTCCACCAGTTCAACTTGATCCCAACTCTCGATTTCATCTTTGAGAACCATCACTCGAGGCTCGGGAGTACCATCCTCTACATAAGCACTAATTTGTGACGGGCTTGTGACATCTTTTGCCACTTCACCTACGTTTTTACCTAGTAAGTACAAACACGCAGGCATTGCTAAAGCCATAGAAATAACCGCAAGCGTCAGTAAGTTGCCCAGTGGACGTTGCCACATTTGTGAGAACGATGACTTAGCTTGCTTCCAATGCACCACGAAGAAGCCGTCACTTGAAGTGCGGTTTGCAGCACGATTAGATTGAGGTTTTTTGATACGCTTATTAGCGGCCATAGTCTTCAACCTCACTCAAAAAGCCTTGGTTTAATTCAAAATGACGGTATTGAGGGCGAGTATTCACTAACCCGATATCGTGCGTCGCTAGGATGATCGTTACACCAGCACGGTTAAACTCTTCAAACAGCCGCAACACGCGGTTAGATAACTCTGGGTCTAGGTTACCCGTCGGCTCATCCGCTAGCAACAGAGTTGGACGGTTGACCACAGCACGGGCAATGCCCACACGTTGCTGTTCACCACCAGAAAGCTGGCTTGGCAAACAACGCGCTTTGTCTAGTAAGCCAGTTTTATCCAACGCAGCACTGACTCGACGTTTTATTTCATTTTCAGAAATAGATTCGATACGCATAGGCAGAGCAACGTTATCGAAAATAGAGCGATCCATCAGCAGACGATGGTCTTGAAAGACAATACCGATATTACGGCGTAAGAATGGGATGTCTTTAGCAGGAATACGAGTGATATCGTGATCGTTGAACCAGACACGCCCATCAGTCGGGCGCTCAATCGCGCAAATCAACTTCAGCAAGGTACTTTTACCTGCACCGGAATGCCCGCCTACAAATGCCATCTCTCCACGTTTGAGATGGAAATCCACTTTTTGGAGTGCTTGGCGTCCACCTCGGTAGGCTTTGCTCACTTGCTGAAATTTGATCACCGAAAATTCCTCTTACGATCACTAATATCAAATTTAAAACGATAGCAGGTTAAGGATAAACCACTTTGCTACTCGCGTTACTCTTCCCGGCTGAATAGAGCTTCAATGAAGTCTTTTGACTCAAATGGACGCAGATCATCAATACCTTCACCAACACCAATGTAACGAATTGGAATCTGAAACTGGTCGGCAATTGAGAAAATCACACCACCTTTTGCAGTACCGTCTAACTTAGTTAGCGTAATACCGGTTACTGGTGCAACTTCACTGAACAGTTTCGCTTGGCTGATAGCATTCTGACCTGTACCTGCATCAAGTGTTAGCATGATTTCATGCGGTGCAGAGTCATCAATCTTCCTCATTACACGAACAATCTTGCGTAACTCTTCCATCAGGTTACTCTTATTCTGCAAACGGCCCGCAGTATCGGCAATCACAACATCCACGCCACGAGCTTTCGCTGCTTCAATCGCATCGTAGATAACCGATGCACTGTCTGCGCCCGTGTGTTGAGCGATAACCGGCACATCGTTACGCTGGCCCCAAACCTGAAGTTGCTCAACAGCTGCCGCGCGGAAGGTATCACCCGCCGCTAGCATCACTTTCTTGCCTTCATTTTGGAATTGTTTCGCTAGCTTACCGATAGTCGTTGTCTTACCAACACCATTCACACCAACCATTAAGATAACGTAAGGTTTTTTGGTGGTATCAACCACTAATGGCTGTTCCACTTGGCTTAAGATCTCTGCCATCTCTTCTTTCAGCAGACCATAAAGCGCTTCGCCGTCTTTTAAGTCATTACGAGATGCTTTTTCTGTCAGGTTTTCAATGATCTTAACTGTGGTGTTCATACCCACATCCGCGATCAGCAGCTGTTCTTCTAACTCTTCGAACAGATCATCATCGATTTTCTTGCCTTTGAACAACCCAAAGAAGCCTGCACCAATGTTTGCTTTAGTACGGCTTAGACTACGTTTAAGGCGAGCAAAGAAGCTTTCTGTTGGCTTCTCTTGTACCTCTTCAACCTGAGCTTGAGGAGTAACTTCTTGTTCCTGTTCTGCTTCTGCTGCGACAGGTTGCTGTTCATCTTGAGCCTCTTCCAGAGTTTGCTCTGACTCATCAGGCTGAGATTCTACTGACTGAGCGGCTTCCGCTTCAGGCGCGACTGGTTCAGCCTCGACTTGTGATTCAACTTCAGTTTGATCTTCAACGTTTTCTACGTTCGCTTCATTCTGAGTTTTTGGGCTTTGTTCTTCTTCACCAAAACCAAGCCACGATAATAATCCGCGCTTCTTTTTTTCCGTCATCAGAGGAGTTTCCTAGATCTACTAATTAGCTGTATTGGCTTAATGCACGTCGACTCTTTGCTATTGTTATACAATACAAGCTTGTACAAACGAATAGTAAAGAAAAATGACAAAGCAGTGATAAGTTTGCTTTTAGCTTGATACACTTTGTCATTGCAAATTTATTTAATACTCGAACCAACTTAAATTGGGCTCGGTATAGTATCACTTTATTAGCGGTCAAAAAATCTATGGTAAGACGTCGCCAGCAAAACACATCACAAAAAAAGCCTTCCGGTGGCTTTGTTCGAATTATTAGTGGTTCATGGAGAGGTAGAAAGCTGCCCGTTCATGATTTAGAAGGCTTACGCCCAACCATTGACCGAGTAAAAGAGACACTCTTTAACTGGGTCGCACAAGATATCCCAAATTCGACCTGCTTAGACGTATTTGCAGGTTCTGGTGGTTTAGGTTTTGAAGCTGCTTCTCGCCAAGCCAAAATGGTGACACTGCTCGAAATGAATCAAAAGGCCGCTAAGCAGCTTTCTGATAATGCTAAAGAGCTCAAAGCAGATAACATCAATGTGGTAAACACTGATGCTATCTCTTTCCTCAAAAAGCCAGGAACACCTTACGATGTGGTATTCCTTGATCCACCATTTCGTAAAGGCTTGCTAACAGAGACGGTACAGCTACTTGAGAGCAATGGCTGGCTTGCGGACAACGCGATTATTTACGTCGAAACAGAGAAAGAGCTCAAGCTAGAAGCGATGCCCGAAAACTGGGAACTGCACCGCGATAAGACAACTGGCCAGTCGAGCTACCGACTGTTCAACAGAATCACTTAAGAATAGGAATGATTGAATGAATATCTTGCTTCCATTGGCCAAAGCCGCTATCGCCTTCGTATGGTTTGTGTTAATCGTCAACATTTTCCATCCGTTCCCTGGTAATGCCGCAATTGCGCTTTACATCATGACAGCGTTCTTGTTCTTTATGCACGGCTTACAAATGCTGATCTTTATCGGTGCGTTCGGCGATAAAATAGAAATGACGCGTTGGGAAAAATGGTCCATTCTAATTTTTGGAATCTTCGCCCTACTCGATATCCGTCGTAAGTACATGATGTAATCGAAAGCTGTAACCAAGATTCAGATACTAAAACGCCGCTCAGTTGAGCGGCGTTTTAGTATCTGAATGATGGTAGCAACACTAAGCCATGTAGCCCTTCACACCGTCTAAGAACATCTGAGTCGACAGCATAACAAGCAATAAACCCATCAGGCGCTCGATCGCTTTCAGCCCTCTCTCACCCAATACACGTAAGAAGAAGCCATTAAACATCAGAATAAAGAAGGTAGCACCCCACGCCAGCATTACAGCGGCTGAAAGCTCGAGCATGTTGTCTGGGTGTTGTGTCGCAAGAAGAATCAATGCCGCAATGACAGATGGACCAGCAATCATTGGGATCGCCATCGGCACGATAAACGGCTCTTCACCTGCAGCAAGCCCCGTAATACTGCCAGCGCTCGGGAAAATCATCTTAATCGCGATGATAAATAGAATGATACCGCCAGAGATGCTCAGGGTTTCAGGCTGTACGTGTAGGAAGTTCATGATGCTTTGACCCGCAAACAAGAACAGCAGCAAGATAACCAGTGCAAACATCAGCTCACGAATCAGAACAATACGGCGACGCTTCGGATCAATATGCTTAAGGATAGAGAGCACGATTGGCAGGTTGCCAAGCGGATCCATGATAAGAAACAGCATGGTTGCTGCAGATAAGATTTCCATCAGTTTGTCTCGAAAAGCGAAGGGGCACGGAGTATAGCAGCCTCAACATTGATTTTCGAACGCAGTCATCAGCAGACTAACTTATGTCATTGCAGCACGTAAACGAGAACAAACAGGCAAGAATAGAAAGAGCGGATACCACAAATGTACCCACTCTCAAATCACTCAAGATTAGTGATTACACACACGCTCGCGATTGGTGCACAGCTTGCCATCGAAAACTTCAGCAAACCAGCCAAATCGAGACCATTTAGCTTACATGTATGGACACGAGCTTCAGTGCCATACATCTGAGCCAGTTCTTGTGTCAGCGCTTCTCGAGTCAGAGGCTTTTCACTAAGCAGGTTTAAAACGTTGTGTGCGTGAATTTCGGTAGTCATAACTCAATCTCATATTTAATGAATTACACGCAGAGTACCGAGTTTGAATGAAGCTGCCTTGATATAACTCAGGCTTGGAGACGCTCTACCCTAAATGGTCAGAGAGGCAACAATAAGCGCATGGGCGAGAAAGTAGCTGCCCGTTACCCAGAGGTAAGCACTTTTGATCGGGCTGCGGTAACAGTTAAGTGCATACGCCAGTGCCGAGAGCAGCAATACGCAACAACCTGCAAATCCAACCGCGTGCGATAACTTAGGGTCAAGCAACCAAACCTCACCAGAAGCCCAAGTTAGCTGAATAAGCACAATCCCCATAATCACAACAGGAAAAACAAGTTTATCTAAACGTGGTAGCAGCAAGAAGAAAGCCACCACACAAGCAGCCAAGAGTAAGGCAAACAACCACCAGACCATTTCTCCAGACAACTGCAACCAAAAGGCTTTGCTATAACAGAGTTGAGCTAGCAGAAAGCAAACAAAGTATAGGGGACGTTTTTGAGTGAGAGTGTGAAATACATCTGCGATCACCGAGATCGCCAGGCCAGCAACGACCCAATACGTATAATCAGCAACAACAGACTGAGTTAAAGCAATGATCGCTAATAATACAAAGGTAAATACCTTATACGATAAGGCCTGACCGATATGTCCTTGTTTCGTTCCTGTTACTGCTCCGATACCAGATAAGGAAACCGCTAACCAACTCCACATACCACTTGCCCTATTGCTTTAAATCGTCGCCAGTCTAGGCACACGAATATTGATGTAAAGCCTCAGCCCCTCAAAATTGGATCTTGATTACGCTTCCACTAAAAAGAACATCTTTAGATTGAAGTCGTCGTAATTAACAATTCGAGAATAGTGATTCGTTTAAAACTGCAGCAAATCATTATAAAACCCTCTTAAACTTCGCTTAGAGAAGGCAAATCCCATTTTCACCTAGTTATTCTCTTAAGATTTCCTTCTTCTCCCCTAAAAAACACCCATTATCGAATTCAAAAAGTAAAAAAACTCACATACAAATCATTTATTAACAGAAACTTAGATATTAAAAGCATAGATTAACTGGAAAATAAAAACGTCATTCCAACCTAGACTTATAAAGTGAGGAAAGTTACTTTTCAAATGACAAGTTTTGTCAGTTTTTTTCAAGCCCCATGTAAAAACCACCAAAAAAGCCAAAGCAAAAACATTAAAAACACACAAAAACCAACCCAAAAATAACCAAGCCCCATTAATACAATTTAACAACCATTAACAATATAAATTACACAAAAAAAACACTTCAAAACAATAACTTAAAAAAATATAGAACAAATATAAATCACAAGGCTCAAAATAAGAACACACTAAAATTACACTTAAACACTCCCAAAAAAAGCCATATCACAATACTTTTCTACTACTTTTGGGGCTTTCGAAAGTAATTCTTGATCTAAAGCTATAAGTAGTGCTATTCTTTAAAACATAGCGAGAGGCAACCAAATTTAGGAGTAGTGTTATGATTTCATCTTCGCAAAGACAAGGACTTGTAATGATCGCGGTAGTTGTTGGTCTAATGACACTACCGATGATGTACTAAGCAAGTTACAGATAAAAAAGGGACGCTATGAGCGTCCCTTTTTTGTTCAATTTTTTCATTTCGAAAACAGATGTAGTGTTAGTATATCCCAGTTCGCATAGTAGAAACCCGCGGCAGCCAAAGTCATTGCCATCATCAGCAAAATCGCAACTCGCCATATAAAACGACTACTACGTGGAGTCAGTTCCTTCTCGCAATCGTTACACATCATGATGAACTTATGTTGATCTTCCAACTTGGCATCATGTTCGTTCACTACTTTATTTCGGCACGTCGCGATATAACGCAGCTTGCTTACCATATCGTGAGGTAGCCTTTCTTCACAGCTTGTGACGAGCTCATGCAATCCTTCGCCTTTAGCGTGATATTGAAGTCTCAATAATTTCTCTATATTGCGAGTTCTTGTCACCACTTTTTCAATATCGGTCATCTTGGCCCTCCCACTCCACACTCTAATTCTAGTCGAGCATTTCCTTATTCTTATACAAAATCACTGCAATTTACGAGAGAAAGAGACAATAAATAACAGTGCTTTATCCCAAACTGGCCATTAAATGTGATATCTGCCGAAAAATAATCAGCTTTGCTTACCGCAGTTCACGAATAGCGGCTTTAGACACATATCCCTACTGCCCGAAAGACTAGAATAACCATTACGACTACATGGAGGTTATATGCCTAACTCACTCTTTTTTGCCATCTTTGCACTCGCAGGTCTCGCGGCCTGGGTATTTCTTGTTTTTTATCGAAAGCACATGCAAGGCGAGGACGCACCAGAAAAGAAAGTGAACGTCACGGTATTAGATAAACAATCCATCGACCTTCCTGATGCAGAGCCAGGTCAAGAAGACCAAGAGTATTGGATTTATGTTCAGCGCGGTGTGGTTGGTCCGAAACGTGAGTTCCAAGTCGGCATTCACTACTTCCACGCTCTTAACCCGGGTGATAAAGGGACCTTAACTTACCAAGGTGATAAGTTCTTACACTTTGCATTGAAGCGCTAACCCTAGCGCTTCAACTCTTCCTCATCGACATTCATAGTAAACTAGTATCGAAACGCCTTGGCGCATCGCTAAGGCAATAGCCAACGTGTCTTCTCTGACTTAGAAACGATCCAGCTCATCCACAGTGCACCCGCTCCGCTGATCACTGTCCATAATGGAATAACCCAAGCTGGGTGACCTTGGTACCAACCAAACTCTTTCATTGGCCACAAGAAGATTGGGTGCAATAAGTAGATACCCAAACTGTGTTTACTGATGAAACCAACCACTTGATTACCTTTGTCTGACAACCCTTCTCCAAAGTAGCGACACAGCATGAACACCATGCTCGCAGCTAACACAGTATTCAGCGTTTTATACGAGAACCAACGACCAACCGTGTATTCTTCTGCGGCTAAGCTCGCATCAACCACCATATAAACGGTGGTTAACAGTGCCAACACGCCAAGTCCAGTACTCACGCTAACGGTAAACTTGTTGAGTGGGACTTTCTTGTACAGCAGGTAACCCAGTGGTAAGTAGCCAGTGTAAAGCCACAGCTCATGGCTCCAAGGACCATCGATTCTGACTAAGAACAGTAACGAGGTAAACAACCACACCGCAGTGAAGCTATAAACCGCCTTATCACCATACTTTCTGACCATGATCTGTAAGAACGGAATCACAAAATAGAGTGGAATGAAGTAGTAAAAGAAACCTAAGTGATAGTAGGTGTAATGGTGATAGCTATTGAGCAGCACATCCCAGCTGACATCGGCATCAAAGCCCATTACCGACCAACCAGACAGATAGGTATAGAAAAGCGACCAAACAATAAAAGGAATCAACACCTTACCTAAACGGCGCTTTAGATAATACTTAGCATCAAATGGACGCTGATCACTGAGCATCAGGGCGCCAGTAATCAATATAAAGACAGGCACCGCCCAACGGCTGAAACCATTGACCGTAACCGCCGTTAGCCACTCACCAAAAGGAATGGCTCCTAGCTCGTTGCGATAAGGTGCCAAAACATGAATCGCGATAACCGCTACGGCCGCGACACATCGTGCTAAATCAAAGAAGAGAATTCGCTGCTTCATGTAAATGCCTGATTAATATTCAATCATTCTACTATAGCAATAAAAAAGCTGACCGGAATAAATACCAAGTCAGCTTATTGTTAAAGGAGAAGCATATCGCGATTTTATCGAATCCGACGGAAGCTTATGCCGCTGAGGTTTGTGGCACCTTAGGCAAGCGTAACGAAATTACCGTCGTTATTGCTAGGAACGCGAACGAGACCCACAAACAGGCGGATAAACCACCCATTTGGAACACCAAGCCAGACAGAATTGTGCCTATTAAACGGCCCATAGCATTCGCCATATAGTAGAAACCCACATCCAGCGACACACCATCGCCTTTTGCGAAACTGACAATCAGGTATGAGTGAAGCGATGAATTAACCGCAAAGATGGCACCAAACACCATCAAGCCTCCAATAATCACCAGTTGTGGTTGCCAAGCTATCTGCACAGCATAAGCGATACCCGCCGTTACCAAAGCTAATGCGCCCGCCCATAATAGTGCGGCATGGCCATCTGGTACCTTGCCTTGCGCTTTACCGGTAATCTTAGGCGCTATGCCTTGTACAAAGCCGTAAGCGATGGTCCAAGCTGCTAAGAAGCCACCCACCCAAGAGTGATCCCAACCAAATACGCTGCCAAGATAAATTGGCAGAGCAATCACGAACCACACATCACGAGCGCCAAACAGGAACATGCGCGCTGCCGACAGGATGTTGATAGATTCGGACTTAGAGAAAATCTGTTTGAACTTAGGCTTGGTTTTCGCCTTGCCCATATCTGCCTCTAAGCTCACTACACTGCCAATGAAGACCAAAGTCAGCACAGCCGCCATCGCAAGCACTGCGTATTGAAAGCCAATCGTTGAGAGCAGCAGACCACCAATAAAGAAGCCTGCACCCTTAAGCGCATTCTTAGAGCCAGTTAGAATCGCAATCCACTTATACAAAGCACCTTGCTGCTCATCCGGCACCAAGGTTTTGATTGAACTCTTGGCACTCATCTTATTAAGATCTTTAGCAATACCTGACAGCGCCTGCGCCGCCATTACCCAAGGAATCGTCAACATAGCCGATGGCAATGCCAACATACCCAAGGCAAAGACTTGCATCCCTAGGCCAATGTTCATGGTCTTATTGAGGCCAAGACGCGCCCCCAGCCAACCACCGATTAGGTTCGTCACCACACCAAAGAATTCATAGAAAAGGAACAGTGAGGCGATCTCTAGCGAGCTATAACCAAGGTCGTAAAAATACAGGACCACCAGCATACGAAGTGCACCATCGGTAATGGTAAAGTTCCAGTAGTTGAAAGTCACCAACATGTATTGGCGAACGCTCTTGCTTAGATTTGAAAACATAATGCTATCTCTGCAATCAAAACAAAAAAGAGCTTTTGGATCATGTAAGTTCAACACTCCAGATACCAAAAACTCCTTGTCTAACACCTATGATGGTTAGCTATTAGCTACCCCATGAATGTACTCAACCTGGATAGGTTTAGTGAAAGCACCTGGACGCAGTGCTTGAACTTCTTGAACGATCTTGTCGAGGTCCCAGCCTTTTTCTAACAGCAAGTGAGCTGCGAACAAACCTGTACGACCTGAACCGCCCATGCAGTGCATTGCGACTTTCGCACCACTATCAACAATTTTGTGTAGCTCTGGGCTTGCTGCTTGCCATTTCGCTGCAAACTCAGCACCAGGTGCACAATCGTCTTCGATTTCAATTTGGAACCACTGCATGCCTAGCGCACGTATTTTCTCACCAAGTGCTGCCACGTCTTTGCTTGCAAGCTCTGCATCACCAAGCGCAGTCACGATAGCTTTAACGCCCTGCTCTTTCAGTTGTGCCAGAGATGCATCAAGATCAGCCTCTTTAGTACCTGGGCATGGAGTAAGAATCAGAGCGCCTTGCTCAAGGTCTAGTTGCCATGTTGGATGCGTCATAGTGTTGTCCCCTTAGTGCTCAGGTTTATGCTAAGCCGACAGTACGCACTAACTCTGCCGTACGTGTCGCGTAACCCATTTCGTTATCGTACCAAGCGTAGATCTTAACCATGCGCTTACCTACCAACATCGTTGATAGTGCATCTACGATTGTTGAACGTTGGTCACCCTTGTAGTCGATAGACACCAATGGACGCTCTTCAAAGCCAAGAATGCCTTTCAGTTCATTCTCAGACGCTTCTTTCAGCATCGCATTCACTTCTTCTACCGTCGTGTCTTGCTTCACTTCGAAGATGATGTCAGTCAGAGACGCGTTCGCTAGTGGTACACGAACCGCTTGGCCGTTGATGCGGTTTTCTAGCTCAGGGAAGATCTCAATAATCGCCTTAGCAGAACCCGTTGTAGTTGGGATTAAACTCATACCACATGCACGTGCACGACGTAGGTCTTTATGTGGCGCGTCTAAGATAGTTTGCGTGTTGGTTAGATCGTGAATTGTCGTGAATGACGCATTCTCGATACCAAGCTTCTCGTTGATCACTTTAACCACAGGTGCAATACAGTTAGTGGTACAAGACGCTGCCGTTACGATTTTGTGTACTGCTGGGTCGAAGATGTTGTCGTTAACACCAACTACGATGTTTGCGATGCCTTCTTCTTTAACAGGAGCAGAAACCACAACGCGCTTCACGCCTTGCTCTAGGTATTTGTTTAGGAAAGAAGTCTTACGGTGAACACCTGTCGCTTCAATCACAACATCACAGCCAGACCAATCGATCGCGTCGATATCACGCTCTTTAGTGGTTTTGATGCGTTGACCATTGATGATCATCTCATCGCCTTCAGTTGTTACTTCATGGTTCCAGCGACCTTGAACTGAATCGAACTCAAGAAGATGTGCAAGCGTTGCTGTATCGCCAGCTACATCGTTAATCTGTACAAACTCTAGCTCTTCCCAATCGAAAGCTGCGCGAAGTGCTAGACGGCCGATACGGCCAAACCCATTAATACCTACTTTAACTGTCATTTTAATGTCTCTCAGTTAGTGGTGAATCTAAAAATATTCGATCAAACACAACATTGAGGACGTGAAGTCATCGCTTCTAGGCGCTCAATGTCTTGTTGGTATTCAGTTTTCAAACCGTTCGATGCGATAAGGTCATCAATTAACTTTAGCATCCAACCCGGTAAATCATTGGCAAGGCGATAGAACACCCATTGCCCTTGGCGAACGTCATTCAAAATGCCGTTTGAACGCAGCTGCGCAAGGTGGCGTGATACCTTTGGCTGACTTTCTTGTAATGCCTGAGTCAACTCACCAACTGAAAGGCACTCTTGGCGCACAATCAACATTAAGCAACGCACTCGCGTTTCGTCAGACAGTAATTTAAAAAATTGGTGAGGAAGCATAAATACATACTCATATATGGATATGCGAATATCTTAGCTGTAAAAAAATGCACGTCAAGGCGTGCGTTTTAAATGTCATAAAAGTTTAATAAAGCAACACTACAGCTTGTTGGTCACAGTGTGACTCCAGCGACGCGCTTCTGTAAGTTCAGTTTTCACCTGATCCACGCTAAGCCCTAGATCAGCGCAGTGCTCATCAATCTGCTGCCAATCCGCATGCTCAAAGCTCTCTTCAAGGGCAAGCAAGGTACCGTAAGGGCCTTCCCTGCGTAATAGAGCAACCTTGATACTTTTACACAGCGGCAACTGCTCGACTAAGTTCTCTAACGACAAGTCCAACAGCGCATCTAACAAGGAGAATAAGCCAATCATAAAGGCCTGCTCTCTATATCCTTCAAATGCCTGATAGCGAGACATACGCTGACAAAACTGGGCACGCTGTAGAGACAATCCATACAGCTCTTTCGGCTTTTTATCAGAGACATAAGACGCTACGGCTAACGAAACAAACATTTTCAGTTTCTCTTGCCCTAAATACACCAAAGCCTGACGAAAAGAAGAGATGGTCACTTCAAGGCGCGGCGACATGGTATTCACAAAACGCAACAGCTTGTATGAAAGCGCTACATCTTTCGCAACAATACTTTCCACCCGTTGAAAGTCCACATCGGGCTTACACACCTCTTGGAACAGCTCCATGGCAATCACTTGCTCAGGGCTAATGTACTTACTCTTGATGATTTCCGGTTTATTAAAGAAGTAACCTTGGAAAAACTTAAAGCCAGCCTCTTTAGCTTGTTGGAATTCTTGCTCGGTCTCAACACGCTCCGCCAAAAAGCTAAACTTCTTCCCTTGATGTGCCCTAACCAAATCACACGCTTCATCCAAACCCATCTGCATGATATCGAGCTTTACGATATGCGTGTATTTAAGGAAACGTTCCCATTCTGGGGTCGAAGTAAAATCATCTAAGGCGATCATATAGCCCGCTTGGTAAAGGTCTTTAACCGCTTCCAACAATTCATCTGTCGGTTTACAGGTTTCCAGAATCTCTACCACCACCTTATCTTTCGGCAAACTTAAGGGCAGTCGACGAATCAAACTTTGATAAGGGAAGTTGATAAAACAGCGTGAAGATGGAATAGAAGGGTTAAGACCAACAGACAAGAAGTTCTCAACAATCAGACGATACGTTGCTCGATTAGACTCAATATGCGCTGGGTACGCATTCTTTTCTCCATCGCGAAATAACAACTCATAGCCGAGTGTATTCCTCTTGCGATTTAAGATAGGTTGTCGAGCAACGTATGTAGCGGTCATTTCTTGATAACTCTGATTGGTTTAACTATAACTCAGTCGCTTAATCTAAGCTTTCGCGGCAGCTAGCAAAGCACCGCAGCCCATGAACATACCACCAAATATTTTATTTATCTTACCCATTATGCGATCAGAGCGAATAAAACGCCCCATTTGTGATGCTAATGAGGTGTAACCCAACATAACAACGCTATCAATGAATACTGTCGTCACACCTAGCACTAATAACTGCGGTGCTTGAGGTTGTGTAGGGTCGATAAATTGAGGAAACAAAGCCACCAAAAACACGATTGATTTCGGGTTAGTTAGGTTGATAAGCACTGCGTTTCTCAGTAGTTTGCCGCTCGATAGAGTAGAGCTTTCTTCAGATGCCACTAGGCTCGAGCTATCACGCCACTTTTGAATGCCTAACCAAACTAAGTAAACTACACCAACCCATTTGATGATGGTGAACGCCAACGCAGACTTAGCAACGAGCGCACCGATACCCGCGCCCACCAGCATAATGTGGGACGCAAGACCAAGCTGTAAACCGACGATGGATGCCAATGACTTTCGAGTGCCATAGCTTAACCCATTGCTGATTGAATTTACGGTACCCGAGCCCGGAGCCAAGCTAAACAAAATCGCCGTGACAACATAAGCAAGCCAAACATGAGTATCCATTTGCATTTCCTTACTAGTTCTTTAATCTAACAACATTAGTAGCAATAAAGCTCTCACACGCATCAGTTCAGGTAATTTCCCATGGAAAACCACAGCGAAGCCGCCTTCCCTTACACTCAAGAACCTCAGTTCGATCATGCGATTAAACACCCGATCAACGCTCTTTGGCAACAAAGAAAAGAGGGGTATTTAACATCGTCTGGTAAAAAGAAACTGTACTGGTGCAGCCTCACCTCAGAGAAGCACAGCAAAGCTATTGTGATTTCAAATGGCCGTATCGAATGCTGCCAAAAATACCAAGAAATCTTTTATGATTTTTATCAACAAGGCTATGACGTTTATTCATTTGACCATCAAGGTCAAGGCCAGTCGGAGCGTATGGTAGCAGACTCTGACATTGGTCACATTCATGAGTTCGATGATTATGCATCAGATATGTCTGACATGATTGCCAGTTTTGACCTCAGCAAGTATGCCAAGCGATACCTGTTAGCCCATTCAATGGGTAGTACTATCGCGACACGCTATCTACAAACCCATCCAGATCACCCATTTGATAAGGTCACCTTGTGCGCCCCAATGTTTGGTATCAATACCGAGTGGTACTTGAAGCCTATCGCAATGATTGTTGGGCAATTGCTTACCGCATATCACGCCAAACCGGTTTACGCGCCAGGTCAGCAGGCCTATTACTCGAAACCTTTCGAGAATAACCTTCTGAGCCAAAGCAAGGTTCGTTATCAGTGGTTCCGTCGACTTTATGAAGAGAACCCTTCACTGCAAGTCGGTGGTGCGAGTACTCGCTGGGTATGGCAAGGGTTAATGGCAGCCAAGCAGTCAACCCAACAAACTCGTCAAATTAAGATCCCTCTATTGCTGATTCAAGCAGGTGAAGAGAAGATTGTGAGTAACGACGCTCAGGTGAAATTCATCAATAAACTGAAGAAAACCAACTCAGATTGCCAATTTAAAGTCATTGAAGGCTCAAGGCATGAAGTGTTGTTTGAGCAAGACAAATACCGTAATCAAACACTGGATGCCATTAATCAATTCTTTGCTTAACACTCACATCAATAGCACAAGAAGAAACGAGCCATAAGATAGCGAATAAAGAGGAAGAGAAGTAAGTGAGTTTTGCCCTCTTTTCTTGCATGATTTTGGCATACAATTTCTGGGTCGAGATATTGAAGTTCAAACGATACTAGCGTTGGCTAGTGTTGATATCGGTTAAGCACTTTGCAATGAGGGTTAAATGGCTATTCCTGCACTTAAAGATTCCGTGAAAATCGTTGCCTCTGATTTAGATGGTACGCTTCTGGCTCCCAACCATCAGTTGAGCGATTTTACCAAGCTAACGCTTAAGAAGTTACACGAGCAAGGTTATACCTTTATCTTCGCAACGGGTCGCCATCACGTCGATGTAGCTGGGATTCGTCAAATCGCAGGGATTCCGGCGTACATGATCACGTCAAACGGTGCTCGCGTGCACGACCAGAATGAACAGCTAATGTATAGCCAAAACGTACCTCAAGAACTCGTTCAACCGGTTATTGATATTGTTCGCCAAGATCCAAACATCTTCATCCATATGTACCAAAATGAAGATTGGCTACTCGATCGTGAAGATGAAATGCTAGCTAAGTTCCACAGTGAATCTGGCTTCAGCTACAAGCGCTTTGAAGCAGACAATGCGCCGAGCGATGGCATTGCCAAGGTCTTCTTCACTCACCCAGAGCAAGACCACGAACACCTAGTCACGTTTGAGCAAAAGCTAAAAGAAACATTTGGAGACAAGTTAAACGTTACCTTCTCAACACCTTGGTGTCTGGAAGTGATGACCGCTGAAGTATCTAAGGGCCACGCTTTAGACGCTGTCGCGAAATCTCTGAACCTAACGCTGGATAACTGTGTTGCCTTTGGTGATGGTATGAATGACGCTGAGATGCTGGCAATGGCAGGTAAAGGTCTAATCATGGGCACATCACACGAGAAAGTGATGCAGGCACTACCTGACAATGAGGTGATTGGTAGCAACGCTAACGATGCCGTTGCGCACTACTTAGAGAAACACCTACTCTAGACAAGCCCATCATACAAAAAGGCAGCCAATAGCTGCCTTTTTTGAACCTTACCCTAAAAGCTTCCTCTAACGAGAACCGAGCACTTCTTTGCTTAAGATCGCCTGCCACTCTTGTTCCGTCACAGGCATGACCGATAAACGATTGCCGCGCTTCACCAAAGGCATTTCAGATAGCTCAGGCATGGCTTTAAGAGTCGCTAACGGGATCAAGCGCTCGGTCACTCGAACAAACTCGACATCCACCATTATCCAGCGCGGGTTATCGGGTGAAGATTTAGGGTCGTAGTAATCACTCTCGGGATCGAATTGAAAATGGTCTGGGTAGGCTTCTCTGGTTACTTTTGCGATCCCCGCTACGCCCACTTTCTTACATGATGAGTGGTATATCATCACCAGGTCGCCAAGCTTGACCTCATCACGCATCATGTTTCGAGCTTGATAGTTACGAACTCCCTCCCAACAAGAGGTTTTTTGTACTCTCAGCGTATGAATAGAAAAATTGTCGGGTTCTGTTTTAAATAACCAATATGCCATAATAAATCCAATTAACGGTTGCTCCGAGGAAGATATAACATGAAGATAATGAAAAACCCAGTGGCATGGTTAGCCGCATTCGCGCTACAAGGCTGTGTAACCGCTCCAGAAACACCGCAACAACCTGAAGTTCCACCAGCAACCTTAGATGAACCTCTGAGCGTTCAACCACAAACCTTCATCATGCGCGGTCAAGTTGTGGTAGGCCATGAAAGCCGCACGTTTACTCCTTGCGGTAGCCAACAACAATACTGGTTAAATATGTCACCTGAGCTAGTACTAGAAGCACAAGGGCTAGCAGCCAGACCTTATCAAGCTCTGTATGGCGAACTGATTGGCCACCTTACCGTGCCCAGCCAAACCGGCTACAACGCTGATTTCACAGCACGCTTTGTGGTTGACCAAGTCAATATCTTAACGGCAGAAAACCCTGAACGCTGCAACCAACCACTGCGCTCCACACAAGTCTTCGGTAATGAACTATTCTGGTCAGCCACCTTTGATAAAGACCAGCTGACTTATACCAAGATGGGCGAATCGCCTCAGGCTCTCAACATCGAATCAAGCCGCACCACGCCAAGCAGTCGTGATTACCAATTAGAAGGTAAAGCAACACAAGGCGAGCTCAATCTGAAGAAAGATAACTGCAGCGACGGTATGAGTGACTCTATCTACGGCTGGGAAGCGAAACTCAATCTGAATGCAGACAACTACACTGGCTGTGCCACGGTTTCGAACCAAGATCCTACATTGGACTGGAGTGGTACCTATTTCGCTAGCTCAACGCAGAACTCAGGGTTCTCTATTAACCTTGATCTCAACGATGACCATAGCGCAGTAACAACCTACTCTTACAGCAACGGTGACCCTTCTATTGTTGAGCAAGGCTTCTGGCAGCAACTCAACCAAAACCAGGTTCAGGTCGTCATGACCCGCCACCAGCAGCAATATCTGAGATCCGAACGTATCTTCACTCTCGATAACGGTAAGTTGGTCGCAGAGAAAGAAAAGGTCGGCAATATCGTCTACCCGATTGCCAACGGCGGTCTAGTACTATTCGAAGCAAAGCCTGTACAAGCGCAAGCCAACACGGTTGATCTAACGGCGAAGCAAGTGAACTCCAGTGATCAGTTTGATCCAAAAGTAGACCAAGCGATCCGCGAATATTTTAAGATCAACAACAGCTCACCTGATGATACTAAATACCGCTGGCTGACCTACGACCTCAACGGTGACGGTAAAGAAGAGCTGTTCGCCCAACTCGATTGGTGTGGCTCAGGCGGCTGCACACTGCTGATTTTCGAGAACCATCAAGATAAATGGCGCTTCAATAGCCGAGTCACGCTAGTAAAAGGCGATATACGTGTGGGGAAATCTCAAAGTCACGGTTGGCACGATCTGATCTTCAATGTCAGCGGCGGTGGTGCTATAGCGACCAAACACGCACTCTCATACACAGGTGTCAGCTACCCACTCAACCCAAGTGTTGCACCGTTAGCCGATGATGCTGATATCAGCGATGTGGTTTTGTTTGCTAACGACATCTCACCAGTACAAAGCGGAGTTAAGCTGTAACCATGAGCGATCAGCAAGCTTGCAGTGGGTGTGGTTTCACTTATCAGTGTATTTGTCATCGAATACCGAATACTGAAAGCCAAATCCACCTTGTGTTACTCACTCACGAGAATGAACTAACACGAGACACTAATACCGGAAAGCTACTTCAACAGTCACTCAAGCAGTGTCAGTCTTTTGTTTGGCAGCGTAAGACGCCTCAAGTCGAACTACTGGCTTTACTTAAAGATGAAACTCATCAGCCTTTGCTATTGTTTCCAAGTGATAAAAGCATTGAATGTCAGCAAGCGGTTTCGGATACAGCGGATGAACGAACGCCATTATTCATCATCTTGGATGGTACGTGGCAAGAAGCGAAAAAGATGCTCAACAAAAGTCTTTGGCTACAGACGATTCCTCAAGTGCACCTAGATGTAACCAGTGAATCTTCATATACGTTGCGCCGTAATCAAGACAGTGGGCACCTATGTACCTGTGAGGTTGGTATCGAGCTACTCAAGACATTGGATGAGACTCAATCGGCTGAGCAGATAGAGGATTACTATCAACACTATCTAAAAGTATTCCAAGCAGACAAAAGTGGACACGCTCTCAGATAGATTAATGCGGAATGCTTAAGAACAAAAATAAAAAGGGCGAGCCACTAGCTCACCCTTTTCACATCTCGCTTTAATGCATTGGAAAAAAAGTGTTTCACGTGAAACATCAGACATTTGCCAATCATCAGAACAGCCGCTTAGGTTCGCCGAAATAATAACCTTGCAGATAATCGACGCCCATCTGTTCGGCTATCTCGCAAACCTGTTGATTATGAACAAACTCAGCGACCGTTTTGGCATTAAACACTTGGCACAAGCGCACCAGCTGAGAAGCAATGTTTCTCTGTTTCTGGTCTTTGTCGATATTACGAATCAAACTTCCATCAAGCTTAATTATCTGCGGCTCCAGCTTAATGATCTCATCGATGTTGGAGTAACCAGAACCAAAGTCGTCGACGATGATTCTTGCACCTAACGAACGGAAGTGGTCACACACCTCAATCATACGGCCATAATCTCTAATCAGCTCAGACTCGAGTACCTCAAGTCCCAATCGAGTAGGATCGTTCATACCACTAATAGCGGTCTCAAGCACATCAAGAGTCTTATCACTTAAAAGGTCTTGCGGAGAAAGGTTAATAGAAAACGGGCTCTGTTTATCGGCCATATAGCCGATAGTGTTCTTAATCATATGGCGACTAAGACGTGTATAAAGGTGTGTATCGGCAATCATAGGTAAGAACTTACCTGGTGGCACAATCGTTCCATCAGCTTCCATGATTCTCACCAAGCACTCTTGGCCAATCATTTCATGCGTTCCCGCCTCCACAATAGGTTGCGAGTAGGTAATGATGTTCTGATCTAAGATTGCTCGGCTTACACAGCTCAACCAACCAATCCGTTCTTTACGCTCTTCTTCACTCACCTGAATATCTTTGGCATTAGTTATGTGGGTGTTGTTACGAACACCATAACGTCGTGCTTCAATCGCTTTTAGAAGGATTTCATCACTATAATCAGTCAAAAAGTCACAGCGACTGGCAAAGCCGCCACATAACGAGACCGATAGGTAGTCAATATCGGTTAAGCCATAAGGTTCGAAGTTAACACGTTCAACTTCATCTGCAAATTCGACAAAGCGCTCCTTTATCTTCGCTCCTCCGGCACTGGTATTGAAGATAATCGCCCATTCTCCAACCCCAATACTAAAGAGTTCAACTTTGATCTTAGACCTCTTAACTACTCGAAGCTGCAAACGCTCTACGAGGTGGTTGGAGAGATCTAAGAGTAATTGATCACCAACTTGATACCCATACTTGTCATTTACCTCATGAAAATTAGTCAATTTCAAAGTCAACAAATGTTCAGTAAAGAGAATCGTATTGAGTCGTTCTTTTAGTACTATACGGTTAGGTAGCCCAGTAAGGGAATCAATGCGATAACTCTCCGTTAAACGACGAGCCTGTTGATGGAGTTTCTTCTCCATTTGTGTGTTCATGCTATCAAGATCAGCCACTGCGTTACGCACTAAGTTAAGCAGTGGTGAAACCGTTGAGTCACATTTAAAGTCTTCACAGCGAAATTCATTCACCTCATCAGACTCTCTCATCGCGATATAAGTCAGACTGTGGTGCAGGATGTCTTGTCGCTCTTCAGTGCGGTAAAGCTCTCCCATGCAGTAGGCACCACATGCATTTACTATCCCTTCAAATGGCTTGAGCTCTAGCTTGCTGTCAATGAACTCCAATCGAGAAACACAGTTATAGATGATCACAGACTCAGGCTGATGCATGGCAAGCATCTCTGCACCATGGCGCACCTTTTCGGCAGTAAGCGATGGATGGTTATAACAGAACTGGGCCTCTTCACCGATCTGCCACGGGCTATCAAACTCGATACTACCATCATCATTTATACGAAGTGGTGTTGAAATCCCTTTCTTCCTACCAAGTTCGCGATAAAGCGGGAAACTCATCAGTTGGCTGAAAGGAAGATCTTTGCCATCGGCAAGGTAATGTTTGAACACCTCAATCGCCGGCTTGTCATTTAATGCATATAAACGGTTCCCTATCGCATGAGTCACTCGTAGTTTCATCCCGATAGGGTTCCACTCGGAGTAAGCGTCTGACCACACCTTTAAATTAGGGTTCGTCAAGGCAACCGCTACGCAGGCATGTTGATAAGTTTGCTCGTTGTGCATAACCCAGCGGCCGAACTCATTTTCCTGGCACAAGCCACCAGCCACTGGTAATGCGCAGGAATGATTTTCGAAAGCACCATAAATGGGGTAATCACGTCCTTCAACCTGATCACACAAGCTGATAACAGTTTTGGTGTCTTCCGATAGCTCAAGTTGAGATACTAGATCTTGGCTATCTTGGTTAGGGTTGCCAGTAAAAGGCTGCATTACGGAGGTTAATCGGGTTTCATTGAATTCACTAACAATGACTAAGGTGCAAGTACTCTCAAGGCAGTTATCACAAATAACATGACGAGCACTTTGACCAATCAACGTCGCTTGGCTCAAACGATTGAGCGCCACATTAGCAAGTTGGCGAGCCACATCAGGTGATTGCGTAGAGAAAAGTTGAACTAGGTATTGTTTGCTATCACACCATTCGCGCTGAGCAAGTTGAGATTCTAATTGCTCCTCTGTGTTTGCGAGAAATGTATATGTTTGCATGCCAACCCTTGTTCGAAATCTAATGGAATAGAGAACCCGCAACCACCGCTATGATTGAAATGAATCGTAATCAGTAATCGCTAATTATCCTAGCCTAAACAGGCCTTTAAACTCGACTAATGTAACAATTCACTATCATAAATGCGACACAATAAGCCTGCAGTAGCCATTAAATTAGTCGCATAAGATCGCTGAGCTGTTCTATTTCAACATCAGGAAGCAAACTCGCCTTCGAAGATAGGTATAAATTGGAACCAGTATCATTAAACCAGCATGCTTGGAAGCCATTTTTCTTGGCTCCGTAGACATCCGTCCTTAAATGATCACCCACATGTAGAATATTGCTAGCATCAAAGCCTAAGTACTGTTGTGCTTTCTCAAACATGTCTGGGTAGGGTTTAGCTTTGCCGTCTGGTCCCGCTTTAAGAATGAGTTGGAAATATTGCCCGAGTCCAATTTTGTGGGGATCAACATTGCCATTGGTTATCGCAACCAAAGGAATACGCTTGGCAAGTTTCGCCATCACACGATGGGTTTCTCGAGGGACATAGACTTGATTGCGTAGCCATAAAGCGTGTTCGATACCATCACGAGCCGCCTGTTCCGCTTGCTGCTGAGAGTAGCCCAACTGCAGTAAACCAGTCTTAATTTGGGTTTCACGCCACAAGGTGACGTCATGCTTTAGCTCTGGATTTTCCGAGGCGACGCGTTGTTTTACAGCTTGCCACTCATCCAACGACAAAGAAGCAGACACAGGGTGCTCTTGAAAAAGCCACTGCGCCATCTCTTTCTCAACCTTCATGATCACAGGCCAGTTGTCATATAGAGTGTCATCCAAATCAAAGGTCATGGCTTTGACAGGCTGTAAACCTCGGTAAATTCGCATAGTAAAACCTTTAATCTTTATTTTTCTTACGGGCTCTTGGGTGAGCCTGATCGTATGCTTGTGCTAGATGCTGGAAATCTAAGTGAGTGTACACTTGGGTAGTCGAGATATTTTCATGACCTAATAACTCTTGAACCGCACGAAGGTTTTGGCTCGACTCAAGCACATGCGTTGCAAAGGAGTGACGCAACTTATGCGGGCTAATATGGCTCGCCACAGATTGTTTCTTGCCCCATTCTTCCATACGTTTTTGTACACTGCGGGGTGAGATACGCGTCCCCAACTTAGAGACGAACAAGGCCTCTTCTCCCGGAGAAGCCAATTCACCACGGACTCTCAGCCACTTATCAACCCACTCTTTGGCTAAACCAGAAAATGGCGCCTTACGTTCTTTGTCACCTTTACCAATCACTCGGATTTCTCCTTGGCGGCTGAGTACGTCTTTCAGATTGATACCGACTAGCTCAGCAAGACGCAAGCCAGCACCGTACATCACCTCCATCATCGCTCGGTCGCGAATCGAGAGTGGATCGTCTTCATTCACGTCAAGTAACTGACCGACTTCATCTACATCGAGGTTTTTTGGTAACGGTCGCTGTTTACGAGGCGCAGAAACCCCTTTTGCAGGGTTCGCGGTTATTTCGCCCCGTAAGACAAGAAAATCAAAGAAGCTACGCAATGACGATAAGCGAGTCGCAATGCTGCTTGCCTTCATCCCATCACGCATGCCTTTACTGGCAAGTTGTCTTACCCAAGCCGCATCAACTTGACGCCAATCCTTTAGCCCAAGTGTGACTAAGTGTTCGGCCATGGTTTCAAGTTGTTGTTTGTAGTTTCTTTGGGTGTGTAGGCTGAGTCCCTTCTCGCTTCTGAGATATTCATAGAAGCGAGAAAGAGGCTTTTGAAGGCTATTAGGAAGAGGTGTGTTGGGCTCTAGGCTCATTATTTATCTGCCAAGGTAAGGTGTCCGCCAAATGAGACACGACAAGTGCTAAGTGGCGTAAAAAGAGCGTATCCATATGAGGTTGGAAATGTCCGCCATCTTCACTAGAAAAGGCGAGCAAGCCCAATGGAGACGGCTTAGCAAGCGGTAGTACTACATAAGAGCCTAGCTCTGGAACCGGAAAAGCACCAAACAAATCTTGTCTGTCTGCTTTTCTCAAACGCCCGAGGTAGGCATCTTTGCCATTAAAGTGGTTAAGTGAAAACTTCGAGTAGCCTTCTTCACTGAGTTGATAAAAACCCGTTTGCGAAAGGATTCGCATATGAGCCTTCAACCCAAGATCTAGTGCCTTTTGCTCAACCGCTTTAATTACCTGCATGAAATCACCGCATTTTAGCACTTGCGCTTGCAGATCCATAAACTCGTAGAAGGTTTTATCGTTATTCGCCGCCAGAGACATCAAGCCAGTGATCTCTTCTTCTAGCTCTTCGATTCTCTGGCGTTGACGTTTAAGCTGAATCTCGACCAGAGAAACGGCACCCTGCTCAATGTTATTAATAGCAAGGCGATCCACCAAATCTTTTCGGTCTTGGAAAAAATCTGGGTTATCACGTAAATATTCCGCGACCACTTCTGCGGTGAGTGCGTCGGCTTCAACGTTAGACAAAACCTATCCTTTATTTTTTATGTATCTATCTGTTATGTATCGTTATCAGCAAGAAAGCTGGCCATCAAACACATGCGTCGCTGGGCCCGTCATATACAGAGGTTTCCCCGGACCTTGCCAGCTAATGTGTAAGTCACCGCCTAGTAGGCTAACTTTCACATTCTCAGCCAGTAAGCCTTGAGTAATACCAACCGCAACAGCGCCACAGGCACCGCTACCACAAGCCTGAGTTTCACCTGCACCACGTTCATAAACACGTAAACGCACTTCTTCACGGTTAACCACCTGCATAAAACCAGCATTAACACGTTCAGGGAAACGCTCATGTGATTCAAGCAGTGGACCTAAGGTATCCAAATCGGTCGTATCGACATCATCAACCACGGTCACCACATGCGGGTTACCCATACTGACTGCGCCACAGAATAAAGTATGTGCATCGGTTCTTAGGATGTAGGTCTTTTCAGGTTGCTTCGCTTTAAATGGGATCTTGCTTGGTTCGAACTCAGGAATGCCCATGTTCACGGTGATCAGGTCATTCTCTTCAATCTTGAGAACCATTTTACCTTTCTTGGTGCTTACGTTGATGCTGTACTTATTCGTTAAGCCTTTCATGCGAACGAATCGTGCAAAACAACGAGCACCATTACCACACTGTTCCACTTCACTGCCATCCGCATTAAATATGCGGTAATGGAAATCAGTTTCTGGATCATAGGGAGCTTCAACCACAAGTAGTTGGTCAAAGCCCACGCCAGTGTGACGATCCGCTAAACGACGGATCAAATCTGGAGAAAAGAAAATATTTTGAGTAATGCAGTCCACGACCATGAAATCATTGCCCAAACCATGCATTTTAGAAAAGTGGAAGTGCATAACGCTTTAAATTACTCCGGAAGAATGTTTTCAAGTGCCCACAAGCTCGTAAGCTCTTCGCGCTGACGAACTAGATGAGTTTTGTTGCCATCAACCATCACTTCAGCCGCACGCGAACGAGTGTTGTAGTTAGAGGACATTACGAAGCCATAAGCGCCAGCAGAACGAACCGCAAGTAAGTCGCCTTCTTCAAGCACCAAATCGCGGTCTTTACCTAGGAAATCACCTGTTTCACAGATAGGACCAACCAAATCGTACGTTACCGCTTCGCCTTGGCGAGGGTTCACTGGGACAATATCTTGCCACGCTTGGTAAAGCGCTGGACGCATCAGGTCATTCATTGCTGCATCGATAATGGCAAAGTTCTTGTGCTCTGTTGGCTTAAGGAACTCAACTTTCGTCAATAATACACCAGCGTTAGCAGCAATCGCTCTTCCAGGCTCGAAAATCAGCTCTAGATCAGAATGATTGTCTAAACGAGCCAATAGCGCTTTGGCGTAATCTGAAGGCTGTGGTGGCAGTTCATCACGATAAACCACACCCAAACCACCACCGACATCAAGGTGCTTAATGTTAATACCATCAGCACGCAGTTGATCGATCAGGGCAAGTAAGCGGTCAGTCGCATCAATGAAAGGTTCGAGGTCAGTCAGTTGAGAACCGATGTGGCAATCAATACCATGGATAGACAGGTTTTCTAGTGTTTGTGCAAAGGCGTAAACAGCAGGAGCACGGTCGAAGGCGATACCAAATTTGTTATCACGCAGACCGGTAGAGATATAAGGGTGAGTGTTTGCATCAACATCTGGGTTGATACGCAGTGAAATCGGCGCCTTAACACCAAGCTCACCAGCCACTTTGTTCAGTCGCTCTAGCTCTGGCTCAGACTCTACGTTGAAACACTTAATGTTCAACTCAAGCGCACGTTTCATTTCAGCAGCTGTTTTTCCGACACCGGAGAACACAACTTTCGCTGGATCGCCACCTGCAGCGACTACACGCTCTAGCTCACCGCCAGAAACGATATCGAAGCCAGAACCTAATCGTGCCAGAGTGTTCAATACGCCGAGGTTCGAGTTCGCTTTAACGGCATAACACACCAGATGTGGATGCTCGCCAACCGATGAATCGAATGCATTCCAGTGGCGTTCTAATGTAGCGCGAGAATAGACATACAGCGGCGTACCATATTGCTCTGCGAGTTGTGAAAGTGCAACGTCCTCAGCCCAAAGCTGGCCATCTTCCTGATAGTTGAAGTAATCCAAAGTTCTTATCCCTTATAAATAACGATTTCTGCGTGTTTCACTTATTGTGATTGTTCAGTCTGCTGAACTTCATCAGGATCGTATAACGGACCCGTTTGACCACAACCAGAAAGTCCAATAACGGACAGCATAAACAGAGCGGTAATTAATTTTTTCATTTTGCATATCGTGATTATTAACTCAATGCCCCCTATAATCGCACCACACTCAGGAAAAGCAATAGGATAGAAAGGATGAACGAGACTGAATTTCATCAACTAGTCGATATACAGATGCAAAACATCGAAGAAGCTATCGACGATTCAGAGGCAGATATTGATTACGAAGTGACTGGTAACGTGATGACGCTGGAGTTTGAGAACCGCAGCCAAATCATTATTAACCGCCAAGAACCAATGAAAGAAATCTGGTTGGCGTCTAAATCTGGTGGCTTCCACTTTAAATTAATCGACGACAAGTGGACATGCTCTAAGACAGGCATGGAGCTATTTGAGATGGTTAAAGAAGAATGCGTGAAGCACGCAGGTGAAGAGATCGATTGGGTCTAATCATTTGTAAGCATAACTAAAAAGGAGTGAATCAATCACTCCTTTTTTAATATCAATCAGTCTAAATAAACTAGATGTTAACTATCTTTGAACTCCGAGAAGCTAAAGTGGCATCGTTACGATAAGGCACAACATAAGAATTGCCCTCTTCTGGGTGAACGATTTGATAGTACTGAGGCAAGTTAAAGTTAATCAATTTAGATGACATCTTCGACTCATCTTTCACCGATGTGTAGAAGGTATTCACACTCGCGATCATCTCATCTTTTTCACCACTGTACTGGTGATAAGCTTCAACCTGATTCGACTCGTCCAATACGTAAATATTGAAACCTTTATCAGTATCTTCAAAGAAGAACTGGATTAAGCCTTCACTCGCAAAGCCATCCACCACTTCTGGCAGTTGATACTCTTGCTCTTTATCCAGCATCAGTAAAGGTGAACCCTTGAGCTTATTAGTAGAGATACTACGGTAGAAATCAACCGAGTTTTCTAGCATCTGTACCGATACACCACGGCGCTCAAAGAATAGGCCAAACATCTTGTTAGCGAGACGAATAGCTTTAAAGCGGCGACGTTTCTCTGGCTCAATTGGTTTTAGTCTCAACTCGATACACTCAGCAAGCAGTTGATACACCATGTTACGCATCACACCACGCAGGTTTTTGCTGTAACAGAACACATCAACTGATTCTGGCGGTAACGCATCTTGGTGCATCTTGCCTAACACCGTCTTCAGGGCATCAAGCATCGCCATATCACCTTGAAAGTGAAGAGTACGTACTTCATGCCAGGAGTTACGGTAAACCAAATCAACACTGCCGACTAAGCTCTTACCTTCTTCACCAAAACTGAAGATATCCACATTTTTGAGATCCACTTTTAGTTCTCGACCACTTAACTCGGAAGTCGGGTCATTTTCAAAGTTGATGAACATCGCCAGTTGGCTAATCTCACATGGGCTCGCAAGTGCCTGCATACTCGGACGACGCTTACGCAACGAGAAGGTATTACGCAAGTCACTCACCATTTGATAGAACTTATCGATATCAATATGGGCATCACGAACCACAGAGTGAAGACGTGTAGATTCAGTGATCAAGCCATTAAAGAACGACCAAGCCACTAACTTACTTAAGTACTCATGGTGCTCCAGTGATGGTTGACCAAGAATACGATGTGCAATCAGCGGCTGCTTGTACAAGTACCAGCCCGCTTTATTAGTTTGTCCTTGGCGAACCTCAATAAAGCTCAAATCAGGTTCGTGAAGATCCGGAGAAATTTGCGGATTCAGCAGCGTCACTTTACCTGGCAACACCTCAAACGCCGCATACAGCTTACGCGCTAGGATACTGACATCTTGCGGGCTGATTGCCGAAGTAATGTCATTACGACGTGCAAACTGAATCAGGTTACGATAGCTCAGCATCAAAGCATCAAGTAGCGCATGGTGCACCACCTTCACTTGCTCTACCTTCCAGTTACGGCGGCTATCAAGCTCTGCAATAGTATCCTGACCCCAGTTCCAAGATTGAGTCATCTCGGTGAGCGCTTCACGACGCCATGCAACAGAGCCAGTGCCCGCCTCACGTGACAACTTCTCATGGGTCTTCAGATAAAAACAGCGTCTTACCAAGTCCAATCGAGTGTGGTCGTTGATACGTTCTAGATAGCGAGTCACCTTCTCTAGCATCAGATAGTAACTATCCATGCCATACAGATCAGGCTCATCCGCGAAGAAGCGGCGCTTAGTATCAATACTCAGTAGCTGAGTGTGTGGGTATTCCCATGAATAGGCTTCTAGCAAGATCGCCTTTAATACCGATTTATACGGAGAGTCGATACTCTTGTAGAGCTGCCACAAGTTAGAACCGAAGTACTCTTCAGCAGGGATACGATTCAGCTTGCCGAAATCAATCCACTGCGAACAATCAAGATAGCCATCTCGACATAAGCCCTGAACATATTCGTCATAGCACTCTTCCATTTCTGGCGGAATAATTTGCCACAACAGACGTTGGCCAGCCAAACGAACGGCAGAACGGTAGAACTCATCAAGTAACAGCAAGTGCTGAGAAGAACCACAGTTATCACCGGTCATCTCTTCAGAGTGGTTTGAACGGAAGCGCTCTTCATCCATTAAAAAGAAGTTAGCTTCAACACCTAAGGTTTCAGCCCAGTCGGTAATCAACAGACATTTGTTGGTAAGGCTATCACGCGCAGGGCCATCCATATTCGAAGATACACACACCCAGATATCGAGGTCACTTGAAGTGCTTTGACCTATAGAAGAGGTACTGCCCATAGTGTACAAACCTAGAATTGCCGGCTCCGCAGACTCGGTTAGCTTGCCACCTAAAGTAAGTTCAGTATCAGAGACAAATTGCTTTTGGAATTCATTAGGCGTGAAGCTACGAATTCCAAAAGGAACTTGTTGGTCGTAATAACCAGGCATCATTGGATGATTGAAATGAAGCAGTGCAGGAATAAGGTTAAAAACTCGTTGGCCTTGCACATTCATCAACGCCAACGCACGATCAATACGCTGTTGATTAAGATTGTCTAATCGTTGAATCAATGTTTGAGTGTAAGCCTGCAAGGTAAGTCCTTGGTTTGAGATTAAATGCACTTCTGTTTAGTTACTGAACGAATGCAGCAACAAAACGTGATCAATTTAACACTTTCACCCCTAATGGTAAAGCAAAGGAAGCCGCCAGACTGGCCAATCCCTTAATGAAAAAAGTTAAATTCACGGCGCCGTAGTGTCCTCTTTATTGACTATTTCTAATAATAGCCCATGTTTCAAATGAGATACCAATCACACTATTTTGGTGAACTTATGAAAATCTCTCAGCTATCAAAGCATGGAATGATCAAACAGTAAGAATTTTCGCCCCACAATGGTAGGATTAGGCTATTACAAAACCTATATCGGAAACACCATGACAAATTCAGCACCAATCCGTATCGCAACCAGAAAAAGTCCTCTTGCCCTTTGGCAGGCATACTTTGTAAGGGATGCTCTTCAAGCTGCTCACCCTGGTTTAGAGGTTGAGTTGGTAACTATGGTGACCAAAGGTGACATCATCCTAGACACTCCGCTTGCTAAAGTGGGTGGTAAAGGTCTGTTCGTAAAAGAACTTGAAGTGGCAATGCTAGAAGGTCGTGCTGACCTTGCGGTTCACTCAATGAAAGATGTGCCTGTCGACTTCCCTGAAGGTCTAGGTCTTGTAACGATATGTGAACGTGAAGATCCTCGTGACGCATTCGTATCAAACACATACAACAACATTGATGAACTGCCACAAGGTGCTGTCGTAGGTACATGTAGCCTACGTCGTCAGTGTCAATTACTAGAATACCGCCCTGATTTGATCATCAAAGAACTTCGCGGCAACGTGGGCACTCGTCTAGGTAAACTCGATGTCGGCCAATACGATGCAATCGTCCTAGCAGCAGCAGGCCTCAAGCGTCTAAAACTAGAAGAGCGTATCCGTAGCTTTATCGAACCAGAGCAATCTTTACCAGCAGTAGGCCAAGGCGCTGTAGGTATCGAGTGTCGTCTTGATGATGAACGCTTAATTAAACTTCTTGAGCCTCTAAATGACAAAGATACTGCAGACCGTGTTCTGTGCGAACGTGCAATGAACTTAACACTAGAAGGCGGTTGTCAGGTGCCTATCGGTAGTTACTCTCTACTAGACGGCGACAACATCTGGCTACGTGCATTGGTTGGTGAGCCAGACGGTTCTAAAATGATTCGTGGTGAGATATCTGGCCCTCGTGAAGAAGCAGAAGCGCTGGGTGTGACTCTGGCTAATCAACTGCTAGATGATGGTGCGAGAGAAATCCTAACCAAGCTATACACAGACCAAGAATAATCATGACAGTGTTGGTAACTCGTCCCGGTGTAGAGGGACAATCGCTTTGCCAACAACTAGCGGATGAAGGGATTCAAGCAATCCATCATCCGCTTATCCGTATCATTGATAATCCAGATTCGGATCACTTAAGCGACCAGCTTAACAAAAGCGACATCATCATCGCTGTCAGCCATCATGCCGTAGCCGCGGCTCAAAATATACTTTCTAAAACTTCGTGCGTTTGGCCTAATTCGCCGCTTTATCTTGGCGTTGGTCAAAAAACTGCGCACGTTTTAAGCAAAACCTGTAAACAAAAAGTAAACTATCCTCAAGTTAGTGATAGTGAACATCTTCTTCAACTTGCTGAACTTAGTGACGTAAAAAATAAATCCATTTTGATACTGCGTGGGAATGGTGGGCGAGAGCTCATTCGGGATTCTTTGCTCAACCTAGGTGCACAAGTCTCTTATTGTGAGACCTACCGTAGAGAATATATTCCCATAAACGATCACAATACCTATCAAAGATGGATAAACAAAAAAACGTCCAAAGTAGTCGTCACGAGTCAGGAGCAACTGGAGTATCTGTGCTCCATTACCCCTGATGAGTATTCTGCTTGGCTTTCAACGAGACATTTGTTTGTTCCAAGCAAGCGCATAGCACAACGAGCACAACAGCTCGGTTTCTCTAACGTTACGAATACTCAAAGTGCTGCGAACCAAATATTACTGGCTGCTCTCCAGCCCTAGCTAGAAACAGGAAATAAGCATGACAAGCAAAAAAAATAATGAGCATATTGAACCTGAACAGAACCAAAATACTCAGCCAGTAGCGACCAAAGACGAAACCGCTGAATCAAAAGAAACAGAACCAAAGCTTGATGCTCCTGCATCGAATAAGACTCACAATGAGCAGCTTCAAGCAGACCACAAAGAGCAAATTGAAAAAGCAGAGAAACAAGGCAAGCGCGGTGTGAAATTTGGCGCTATCGCTATCGCAATTTCTATTATTTTCAGCGGCGGTATTGCCTTCCAAATGCAGCAAAAAAGTGCTGAATATGCAGATCAAATCGCAGCACTTCAAGCCCAGCTACAAAATACTCAATCAGCAGTAAATAAAGACCTGCAAGCTATAAAGCAAGAGACAATCCAAGAAGCATCACATGCGGTAGAGAAAACTCAGGTTGTACAATCTCAACAACAAAAGAGCATCCAAAGCCTGCAGCTAGCAGTAGCTGATGTTAAGGGTCGTCGTCCAAATGACTGGCTGCTTGCAGAAGCTGACTACCTAGCAAAACTAGCTGGTCGTAAACTATTCCTTGAGCATGATGCAGTTAGCGCAACCAAACTAATGGAAAGTGCCGATCAGCGTATCGCTGCACTTAACGATCCAAGCCTAGTATCACTGCGTCAGTCAATGACCGATGACATCACCAAGCTTCGTACTATCCCTCTGATCGACCGCGATGGTTTGGTCCTACGTATCACAAGCCTTCAACAGCAAGTCGATAAACTACCTCTGGCGAATGCAATTCTTCCTGAGGCTGAAATCGTCGAGAAAAAAGCCGTATCTCAAGACATCAATGATTGGCAAAGTAACCTGATGACGTCGATGAAAGACTTCTCAGAGAACTTCATCACTTTCCGTAGCCGAGATGGCGAGGTTATCCCTCTACTATCACCAGAACAGCACTTTTACCTACGTGAAAACATCAAAGGTAAACTAGAAACCGCAATTCGTGCGGTCTACAAAGAACAAGGCGAAGTTTATAGCGCTGCTCTAAAGACAGCTAACGAGTGGTCTAAGTCATACCTAAACCAAGATGACAATTCAGTTATCGAGTTTGAGAAGGCTATCGAACAGCTAAGCGAGCAAAACATCACTGTTAAATACCCTGTGAAACTTGAGTCTCAGAATCAGTTGTCTGATGTGATTCGTGAACGCCTACGCCGTGAGGTAACGGTAATGACCTCGGAGGAGAAATAATGATTCGTTTAACCTTTCTTTTCCTCGTTCTGGGTGCAGGTCTATTTGTCGGCACGCAATTTTCAGGTCAACAAGGCTATGTACTGATCTCAATTGCCAATAAGACAATTGAAATGAGTGTGACAACACTGGCGATCTTTGTGATTGCACTTTTAGCGGCACTATTCGGCCTAGAATACCTATTTAAAAAGCTGATTTATGCAAGTTCAACAACTTGGAATTGGTTCAGTGTTCGTAAACTAAAGCGCTCTCGCCGCTACACCAATGAAGGCATAATCAAACTTCTTGAAGGTGATTGGAAAGGTGCAGAGAAGAAGGTCACACGTTGGGCTAACCACCACGACATGCCTCTGCTTTGTTACCTAGTGGCTTCTCAAGCAGCACATGAACAAGGTAATACTGCTGAACGTGATAAATACATCGAACTGGCTAGCCAACAAGATGATTCGCTGTTGGCAGTAGAGCTAACAAAAGCGAAACAGCAAATCAGTGAATCAAACTATGAAGCTGCTTTCGATAGCCTTTCTAGCTTAAAAGGCTCACATCCAAACAACACTGCGGTTCTGGGCTTGCTAAAAGCGACCTACATGCAGCTTAATTTATGGCAACCGTTACTGGAACTGACGCCTAAGCTCGCTAAGAACAAGCTTCTAACAGCAGAAGAACAGAGTGAATTAGAGCAAAATGCACAATGTGGTTTACTTCACGATGTGGCACAACAGCAAGGCAGCGAAGGCTTGATCAGTCACTGGAACAAGCTTCCAAGAAAACAAAAGCAAAGCTCACACCTTGTCTCTTGTTTCGTAAAACAACTGATCGCCCGTAAAGCCGATGCAGAAGCTTTCACAGTTATCAAAGAGAACATTGCTAAAACAAATTCGAACGAGCTCTACATGCTACTTCCAGAGCTGAATCTTGCTGATCACCATCCAGTGGTTGTTATGCTAGAGCGCGCTATCAGCAAAGATAACAATAATGCAGAAGCACACAGTGCATTAGCTCAGCTCTACTTAAGAGAACAGAAGTGGGCAGAAGCACAAAACCACTTCGAGAAAGCTCTAGCACTTCGCTCAAATGTATCAGATTACGGATACTTATCAGACGCACTAGAGAAGCAAAACTTAACCAAAGCAGCCCACGAGGTTTCTCGTAAGGCACTCGCTTTAGTTCAACCAGCTTAAATATCTCTGTATAAATAAGAAGCCGATGCCCAGCATCGGCTTTTTTGTATCTATAAATTCCCTCTCAGCCGGCCCAACCTCCCACCCAGAGCAAAATCATCTAGACCAATCACTTAAGTAAGATTAAAGAGCATCAAGAGATAGCACTTCAATTAAGTCCCTAAATAACGCTTAGCGAGGCATTGGTGCCAATTCTAATAAAAGTATCAAAATAAGAAATACCCCCTTTAGGCACGATTAGAGAGAGTAAATTTCTACAATAGACTACCAGCTATATCTCCCATTTTAGGAGAGATCCTATAGCGTCTAGCCTCAGAGTCCATTTGTTACCAGAAACAACCAAGCCAAAATAAC
>NZ_JBQKUM010000049.1:0-37486 GCF_054968605.1 Pseudoalteromonas sp. G5_S1_14_S5
CTATGTCTTGATTTCTGCAGCCTGTATTCGGCGTGACTTAGAAGTACATAAACGCTTCGCACAGTCTGAACAACTTCGTAAACAAGCGATACAATTACGTAAACAATCGAATATGTTTGAAGCACTATCTTATAAAGACGCGCTTACTGGCTGCTACAACCGACTTTACTTTCATCAGGTTATTGGACCAAGCATTAACCGCAAACAATCGATCACATTGATTATGATCGACATTGACCATTTCAAAGCGATCAACGATATCTACGGCCACCAAATGGCGATTTAGTTATTAAAGAGTTGGCCATTGGGATTCAGAAAAGACTGCCACTAGAAAGTAACTGTTTTCGATATGGTTGCGAGGAATTTCTGATACTAGTTCAAGGTAGTACTAAAGATTCAATTCAATTGGTGTCAAACATGCTTTTCAAGCTCTAGGTTCCGTCGAGCAACTCATTGATGACGCAGACCAAGCACTCTATATTTCAAAGAAAAATGGACGGAATCAAATCTTTTGGCCTGATTAGCTAGAAGCTTAATGCCATCTCATTACAGGACGAACGAAAAAGCCCTAAGCATCTATAGAGCTCGGGGCTTTATCGAAGGGTAAAAAACAATTATAAAACAATGATTTACAAAAAATCAACTGAGATATGGCGACAAGGTGGCGATAATTTCATTGCCCATCTAACCACTCTATATTTGATGTGCTCTAACATCAATTAGGATAGTTAATATGAGGCCTGATAAAAGGATTCATTTGTCTTTTGCCAGTTACAAACATTTGAAAATCATGTTCGCAAAATCGAACATTAGCAAAAAATAAATAACTAGAGATATGAAGAATTAGCATACGAAGTGCTCACCATTGATAATTAAGGTTAGATATCTAGTTGTATTTGAGCTGTGGTCAAGTTGGTACCATGGACACAAGTAATCGTTTGTGGTTTTAGGAGTTTCCACTCAGTATTTTTTTCGAGGGGTTCAGATGCAATGCTTACGTTTAAGCCTTCAGCTTTAATATAGATCGTCGGTGGCTCATTGTCACTAGAGTAGCGTACTACCCAAAATTGCTTACCATCTGACAAACAAATAGATGCCTTAAATGGTGACAGAATAGATTTGCTCTTTTTCACCATTTCGATTTCTTTAATAGTAGCGATAATCGCTACATCTGCATCGCTAAACAAACCATTCTTAACCATAAGGAGAAAAATTAGTTCACTATCAGTAGTACCCTGTCGGTAATTAAAAAGGGACTCAGGTAACAAGCGTTCAAGATGGAATCGTAACTTCTCGAATTCAGCGATCTGCCCATTATGCATAAACATCCAATTGTCTAAGACAAAAGGATGACAGTTTGAACGCGATACAACTGAACCCGTTGAGGAGCGAATATGAGCCATAAATCGATGAGAAGATATATGATGTGTTAGAGAACGAAGGTTATCATCCCCCCATGCAGGTAACACTTCTCGATATTGACCGGGAGTATCACGTTGTGTGTACCACCCCACACCGAATCCATCGGCGTTAACTCGAGTAGCCCCTTTTCGAGCCTCTTGACTCTGAATGATGAGTGAGTGAGTAGGTTCATAAATAACTTCATCCAAATAAATAGGTACTCCCTGGTAAGCTAGCCAACGACACATTAAAACCTCTCTATTAAAGTTATCATTAAATTGAACATCGTAGAGGTGCTCGGAGCCCCCACGCCTAAAACGAAACTAGTTTTCAGAGTGAAACTTTTAAGTTCGGTCAATTACAACCTTGCACATAACAAAGTTCGACTTTGCTAATTTAGCATGCAATAAATAATTACAGGTATGACAATCTTAGTTCTGAAAAGTCAGTATTGTTACATTGGATTTACGTTAAACCCTATCTAATCATCAATCAATGATAATCTTTCTACTGCTAACGGTTAAAAACTCAACGAGTGAAAATTCAGCCTGAGAAGTTCTTGCACATTTCTTTGTTCAGTCATGTACTAATTTAGCTTTACACGGTTAAGTTTTCGTATTGAAAAATGACTTAGTGAGTTGTCCAGTATTGCTGGAGCAGATCATACAAGCATCCCGCTTAAATTCTCACAACACAGAGAATTACTCTTTGTCTAAATGTAGTTGGCAGTTGATCTTCTCGAAGCCAATTAGTGTCTTAGAATATATAAGGCTAACTGTAGCGGGCAGATTTTTCTCAATAATGTGGTTGTAATATCCCCGACAAGTTATGCTTTTCCCGTCATCAGAAACCACTACTAACGCTGCCCGAGATCTTCCAATAGTCGTTGACTTTGACTCAAGTATGCCTAGCCCAGTAGTCACTCTTTTATCAAGCTCAATACTTTGATCAATCGCCGAAAGTAAGAAAGTTGTTACTACCCATAATAAGAAAGCAACTGTTGACTTCGAGTATTTTTCATACCAACGGTTTTTCTTAGGCCCATATTGTTTTAATGTACTGCTTTCAACCGGAGACTGATTTCGAGACTGTATCCTAATAAATTTCACAGTAAACATTAAATAGACAATGACTGCAGATACAAGCATTACTTCAGCAGAGTAAAGAAAATTATGGGTTACATCATAGTTAATCTCTGAAAAAACGTAGATATAAAAGACCAAACATATAGCTTCGCCTACAAACCAAAACTTCAATGTACTCTTCCTCACATTCGAATATGTATGCTTCCAAGAACCACCAGACTCAAAAGTAGATGGTATTTATAACGCCAAATTAAGTAGTGAGCAACGCAGCCTATTACCTAAAGCATTGTTCTGTAAACACTAAAGCTGATTCAAACCGAAAGTGCCAAGCACTGCGAATCTGCTTAAATTTATTGTTGTTATAAGGTTCTTGTAATGTAACTAGTTATTAACGTTCATTTCTTTTGCACGGTCATAGCAAGAACCGCATAGTAGTGTTACGCCAGCAAACGCTTCAGATTCATCATTCCAGTCACCACAATCGCTATTTACCTTGTCTTCACAAGCATTGCACCAAGAATCCGGGCGTTCATTACCAGACTCCGACTCTGCCGACCAAAACCCTCTCGGCTTTCCGTCGCGAAGACTTTCTACGACATACAGACGTAGCCTGGTGCTTTCCGTGAGTACAACACTCAACATATTGTTCTTCTTCACTCATACCTTTGAAACCTTAAACGTTATGCTTGTGGTTCTGAAACCACAACAATGTCATTTGCCCTAATGTACATCAAATGCTTGTCGTAAAAGCCGTTTCTCGCACAACCATGTTGCAACGCTTTTTTGTAGATTGAAGCCACAAATATATCGGCTACGCTAAAGTCGTTACCTACTGCAAATCCTGACTCACGACAGATCGATATACTTAACTTTTCTAAGCAACGCATAATCCAATCCCCACGAAGTCCTCGCTTTGAACTCTCATCTAACTCTGGACGCATAAACCTTAATACTGTTCTGTTTTGGGGAGAGTGAATACTGGAGTTCACATACTCACAAACTCTGCGGATGTGAGTTTTTTCATTGAGGCATTTGCCAAATAAGCTTGGATTAGGAAAGCGTTCTTCCAAATACTCAATAATTGCCATTGATTCAGAAAATACCGAGCCATCAGCACAAAGAGATGGGACATAGCCAAAAGGATTTATATCTAGGTATGTTGTCGTTAGTTCGTCAGAGCTGATCTCAATTCTATCGTAACGTATACCCTTAAAATTGAGTACCCATTCCACCCTTTCAGAACTATTCGAGCCTTTTGCGCTATAGAGCGAAACTTCCATACATCCTCCCGAAAAGCATAACGCTTATTAGACGATAAATTGTCGTCTTTCATCCTTCAATAATGCAACCTTTTTATACTGACTCAACTGATAATCAATAAGTTATGCAACATGAAGGGAAATTAGGCTGCAAGATGTCGCCTAAAACGGGAATGCTAAGTTATCAAGTTAATCGGATAAGTTTTAGTAGGTCAAACGCACGCCCCAAAAATGAGTAGAGTATTTGATCTAACAAGGTTTTGGGCATTTTTGAGTTTAGTAAGGCCAACAAAGGTGTGTGATCACCAAGCGATTCTGTCGTACCTTAATTACCAAGCGACTTTGTCATTACACTAACTACCGAGGGAAAATGTCGGGACTGATTTAGCGTACTTTTTAAAGTAATCAAATGAGCTTTAAAGGGTGCTAAGGATGTTCTATATGGATTCAAAATCACAGTTTACTGTCGATATCATTAGCAAAGTCATTGATGGCAAAATTACTATCAATAGTGCTACGCAATTACTGCAAAAATCACGAAGAACCGTTGAACGTTACTTGAGTCGCTATCGCAAGGAAGGCATTCGGTTCGTGGTTCATGGTAACACTGGTCGTGCTCCCATCAATAAAATCCCTGAGTCACTCAAGAAGGAGGTTCAAGCCCTCATTCAAACCAAGTACTACGACTTTAATCTTCAACATCTCTCGGAGCTTTTGAGCAAAAATGAAGGACTGTCGATTAAGCGTGAAACGTTGCGTTCTTGGGCTCATGACATTCACCATGTGAAGCGTTCTAAACGCCGTAGAAGTCGAGTAAGGAAGTATCGAGAGCGTATGCCGTTGCCTGGGCTTATGCTGCAAATGGATGGCAGCCCTCATCGCTGGTTTGGTGATGAGAAGTCTTGCTTGATTGCCATCATTGATGACGCTACTAGTGATATTCATGCGCAGTTCTTCCCTTCAGAGACCACCGAAGGCTGTATGAAGGTGATGCGAGCTTATATTGAAAAGCGAGGCATATTCAAAACTCTCTACGTGGATCGAGCAGGCATCTTTGGTGGGCCGAAACGCAGCAACTTCTCGCAAATGCAGCGAGCTTGTGATGAACTCGGTATCGAAATTATCTTCGCCAACTCACCTCAAGGGAAGGGACGAATCGAACGAGCCTTCGACACCTTCCAAGACCGCCTTGTCCCCGAACTGCGCCTCAATAACATCGCTGACATGGAGAGCGCAAACCGATACTTGCAAGAGGAGTTTATCCCCAAATACTGGGTGAATAATGTGATGGTTCAGGCGACTAAATCGAGCTCTGCGTTCAAGTCGTTGCCACCTGACCTAGACCTTAACAGCATCTGCGTACAGAAAGAGTATCGAACGATACGACGTGACCACACGTTTAGCTTTGATAGCAAAATGTACGTTATCGACTCGCCAGTACGTTACTCCATAGAGAACCAAAAAGTAGAAATACGATGTCAGTTCGATGGTACCTTCTCTGCTTACTTCGGTCATCGAAGATTAGACATCACTGAGTTAGTAGAGCCACGTAAATGCAACGAATACGGCAAAGAGGTACAACGTAAAATAGAGGCTCTGGAGTTGGTTGCAGAGCTTGGTAGTGTCTCTAAAGCCGCTCGTATCTTAGGTTGCTCACGCCAAACCTTATATACCTATCAGCAAATAATGGAAGAGGAAGGGCCACTTGGCCTCAAACGGATTAATAAACCACTGAAGCGCAGTAAAAACGCAACCCCAGAGAGCACCGAAGATAGGATTATCGAGTTGACGTTGCTCAACCCGCATAATACGTCGATACAAGTGATGAAACTACTCAAACAAGAAAACATTACCGTGAGTATCAGTACCATCCAGACTATCTGGAAAAGAGAAAAGCTTAATACACGAGAGATGAGGATCAAGCAATCCCAATCAATGAGTATCGATGTGTGAGGCAGTTGAACGATATGAATACTAGAATATAAAGGCATGACAGAATCGGTTGGTACTTATCCCGTCATGTTCCCTCAGTAATGACATAAGGCCAACAAAGGTGGTTCTTATCTTTAAAACGAGCTAGAACTCTACTCATTTCTATTACGCTGAAAGTACGATGTTCCTCGACCTCAACTTAAAACATTGCTCAGCATTTGAACACTTCACGATGAATGAGGTGAAGACGGGTCAGAACTCATATAAACTTGTGGCTAAAACGATCGCCATGCTCAATAACCCAATAGCACATCTATTCACGAAAAAAGACTATTTGGCCTATCGTGTGAGCTATCATCGTAACCACCCGAATGCAGCATCTCATCATCTACTCACAACATCGAACAAAAAACCTTACGTTCAATGTTTAACCGACGAATCAAGTACGATGTATGGAAATTACCGAACTCTTTAGCGGATATTTAACTCGCCAAAATTGCAGAGAAAGAACTTAGCTACTTAACAAAAGAGCAAATACCTACCGTTCTTAGTACTTTAGCTGCCGATGGCAGCCTCCCAGCCAAACAGATTCATGTTGTCGTTAAAATCTGTTTGGCTACTGGATGCCGTTTAGGAGAGGCTCTTTCACTCAAACATTCTCAAATAACAAGCTGACCTTCACTGAAACGAAAGGTAAGAAGAATCGATCCGTTACTATTTCCCCTACTCTGTATAAAGAGGTATTAAGCAACTCCGTAAGTGGTCACGCCATATTCAATGTCAATTACCAAATGGCTTGGATGAACGAACACTACCAAAACATGTACCCGCAGGACAAGCCACTCACGTTTTTCGACATACCTTTGATAGCCACTTTATGATGAATGGTGGCGATATTTTGGTGTTACAGCGTATTTTAGGTCACCAGAAAAAAGGGAAAACTATGGCTTATTCGCACTTCGCACCAGAGCACCAGAGCACTTAATACAAGCTGTTGAACTAAATCCACTAGAAAATTAGTGGCGGCAAATCTCGGTTATAGTCTGATTTAGTCGGCTTCCCTCATCTTTTATGCGTCCCCAACAACAGAAAAGCCCAATAAAATCAATCACCTACAATAACATAGCATCAATATCGATAAAACTCGGGCTTTATTTGTATTCTCAGTCGCATAATGACGCCATATCGGACAAAGCCTAATATCGAAAATCAAGAACAGACGATGTTTTTCGTTTTCTCCTCAAGGTAGAGTGGAGAAGGCCAAGAGATCACTTTCTCATTTACTTTACTTCCGCACGGCGCATTCCACACCTGTTCCAGTTCTTGTTTACCGCCAATCGCTTCATAAAACGCTATAGCTTGATGGTTTTCCGACATCACCTCTAGATAAAGCCCGGAATCAGAATAGTATTGTTGTAAGCGTTGGGACAATTCAGACAACAAACGTTTACCTAGGCCACGTCCACGATAATTACTGTCTACATGCAATGCATCAATGAACGTACCCCGTTCAAAATTATGATTGCCAAAAGCACAGACAAAACCAACCAGTAAACCGCCTTCCTCGAGCAATAGAACATGTTGGTTAAAAGGTGGATTAATCAAACGAGTCTGCCAAATAACAGATCTGTCCTCCAATACCTCATGTTCTAGGTAATCATCAGCAAGAATACCACGGTAATATAGCTTCCAGCTATCCGCATGTAATTGGGCAATCCGCTCATAATCTTTATATTCAGCTATTCTAACTTCCATTTATTAGCCCTTAGTACTTCCATCTATGACTTGCTACTACATTTCACACTACCTTTATACAATATTTAAGCAAAACATACTAATACACGTTTACACTTTCAATATTGACTTACACGTGTACGCTGATATTCTAGCGCACAGATGTAAGCTCAATGGAAAAATTGCTAATGACTAGTGCCGACAAACCATCAACAAAAAAGCCGCCGTTAATCTGGCTCAATATTTTTATATTCTCTTTTAGTATGCTGCTTGCTGTTGTTGCGGCTCCTGTTTATGGCTACTTTTTTGGCTATGGAATGGAGCACTGGGTATGGCTAGCGGTCTGTTTTAGCTTCTGTAACCTCTCTATCACGACTGGCTATCACCGCTTATGGTCACACAAAGCATTTGAAGCACATTCGAGCCTAAGATTCCTATTTGCTTTAGGTGGTGCCTTTGCCCTACAAAACAGCGCTCTTCACTGGTCTTCAGACCACCGTGTTCACCACAAGCATGTCGATAACAACGACAAAGATCCATACTCTGCAAAACGTGGTTTTTGGTACTCGCACATCGGCTGGATGATTCGCAACTACAACACGTCTATATATAAAGATCACGAGAACTGTCGTGACTTGAAGAAAGACAAGATCGTAATGTGGCAGCACAAACATTACATTCTCCTGGCGCTTATCATGAACTTTGGCGTGCCGATCGCACTAGGCCTTATCTATGGTGATGTGATTGGCATGCTGTTAATCATAGGTGCGGTTCGTTTGGTACTTAACCACCACACCACATTCTTCATAAACTCTCTTGCACACATCTGGGGTAGCCAACCATTTACCGACAAGAACACAGCACGTGATAATGGTGTACTTGCCATACTTACTTTTGGTGAAGGCTACCACAACTTCCACCATATCTTTGAGAACGACTACCGTAACGGCATTTACTGGTGGCAATATGATCCAACGAAATGGTTAATTAAAAGCGCTTCATTGATGGGTCTTGCCAGTAATCTTAAGAAAACACCACAAGCACGTATTGAAAAGGCTGAAGCTGCAATGTTATTGAAGCGCACGCAGCAGAAAATTATGCATCGTGCCGATAACATTCAGATTGCTGAAAAACTGCAGGCAGAGTTTGATTCTCTCGTCTCCAATATGAACGAGTACTACGCCGTTAAAAAGCAGCTGCTAGAAAGTAAACGTGACGATGTCGTTAAGAAATACGAGCACTCACTACTTAAAGTACGTTACCAACAGATCAAGATGAACTTTGAACAGCAAAAGAAAAATTGGGCGATGACAGTAGAGCAATACGCTTAAAGTAAAGCAGCACCTTAACACACCAATAACAACACTGTTTACTTATTATGCAAAAACCCTCATGAAAAACATGAGGGCTTTTTTAATTTACAGCTCTAATTAAACACATGAATTTAAAGCTTTTCTTCAAATCATAAACACTGGTTCCATTTGTCACATTTTTGATGCAATCCCTTGTATTACCGCAACACTTCGCGTGATCAATATCACTTACAAGTTAACCTTCATCTAATACTATGCGCGTCCAAAAACTCTTTCAAGCAACTAGCGGATCCATTTTATGAAATTGTTAAAAACATCTATCGCGTTTGCCATCTCTTCTGCGCTTTTGATTGGTTGCAGCAGCGATACCGCTTACGTGCAACCTGAAGAAGTAAAGATCGCTACTTATAACCTGTCTTTTGATCGTGCTACCTTCCAAGATCTTGTCACGGAGATGCAGATTGAACCAAGCGTTCAAGCAGTGCTCGTATCTGATTATCTGAACAACACAATTAGTACGGCTGACAAAGAGACGGCGGCAAAAGTGATTCAAATCCGCAATGTAGCAGCCGTGATTCAAAAGAATCGACCTGATGTTCTTATGATGGCTGAATTTAACAATGACGGTACTGGAACGGATAAGTCAGCACTAGAAGGCTTCCAGAAAAACTACCTTTCTGTTGCTCAAAGCATTGACGGTGCGGGCGGTGACGCGAACCTAGAGCCAATTTCATACCCTTACTTTGAAAGTTACTCTACCAACACAGGCTTATTGAATGACTTTGGCTTTGACTTAGACAACGACGGCAACCCGGGCACATTACCTGGAGATGCGTGGGGCTTTGGCTTATATCACGGCCAATACGCTTTTGCTTTGATGTCTAAATATGAAATCGACACGGCAAACACTCGCACATTCCAAGAATTTAAATGGAAAGATCTCGAAGGTGCCACTATCCCAACAATCACTGTTTGCGATGATCCTAGTAATTTCCCAACCGGTATGGTATGCGGCAATGAATGGTATTCAGCTGAAGAGTGGGAAGAAGTTCGTTTATCTTCAAAGAACCACGTTGATGCACCAATCCTAATCCCTACCAAAGATGGTACAGAAACCGTTCACTTACTGATGTCACACCCTACTCCGCCGGCTTTTGACGTAGGTAAGAACATCGAGCAAAACGCAGCAGAAGTCGAGTTCTGGCACCAATACATCCAAAACAAGTCATACATCTATGATGATTCAGGAAAAACTGGTGGACTAGAACAAGGTAAACACTTTGTTATGATGGGTGACCAAAACCTAGATCCAGTCGATGGCGACGGCATCAGCTCTGTGATGCAAAGCTTGCACAATGATTCTTTAGTTAATCAACAAGTAACGAACGGAGATTTGTACCCGACCAGTTATGGTGCGGCAGAACATGCGGTGGATAAATCATCGTCTCACCCAAAACCAAACCGAATTACATCGACATTTGGTCTTGCGGTTGATTACGTACTGCCTTCAGCAACACTCAACATTGTTGAATCCGGTGTTTACTGGGCAGCTTCGTATGAAGAAGGACGCAAGCTATTCAATGACTCACGAATTGGTAACTATGGTAACGGCAAGGACGTATCCTCTGATCACCGAATGATCTGGGTAAAGGCTGATTTCAGTAACTAATTCTTTTACTTTTAAGATGCCCGACTTATTGTCGGGCATTTTTATGGGCGTAACTCACCAATAGTCTAGTCATCACTAAAGTGATTATGGATACCAATAACCATAGTCATTTGATCCCTCGACTCTTTTTCTATGATTCATAGATACTTATATTAACGGGACCAATAGATTTATTGCCCCTGGAACTCACAATGACTGCGCTAACCATTATTGCAACAATAGTCTGTAAACAAGAGAAGGTTGAGTTTGTAAAATCAGAGATGCTCAAACTGAACGATAAAACACGTGCTGCAGAAGGCTGTATCAACTACGACCTCCATCAAGGCAATAACAACCGGGCGCACTTTGTGTTTCATGAGGATCGGGAGTCGGAAACTCTGCTCGAAAAGCATCTAGAAAGTCAGCATATCTCAGACTACGTTGCGACGACTGAGGGATGTATCGATTCATTTAGGTGTATTTAGTGAAGTCGGATTAATTCCGTTTGTAAACGCCTCGCCCCTAAATTACGATTCTCACACATCGTAAGAGTCAATGCTCTTAGCTCATCAGTGATTTTGGTATCTGGAGATGAATGAGGGCGTCTGCTCTGGCTTTCCAGACCAGCAATTCCACACTGCTTATATCGCTTAGCCCACTTGCGTAATGTTGTTCTGGAAATACCACAGCGTCGACATACGAGACCTGCGTCACCACACTTCTCATACATTTTACCCACTGTAGTCTTTGTTGGATTTCTCTGTCCATAGACACCCAATATCGTTGAAAGGATGTCTATGAATCACACAAGTAATGTGTGCTGACCTGCTAGCCTATTCTAATTCCGAACCTGAGTTGAACATCAATTAGATATCATCACTCTCTAACTAAACAATCCTTGCAGCCCCATTTCTGACGTTGAGCTTTCTCAATCAACTCAATGTCAAAAATGCACCTTTCTCATTAATTACGCAGCACAACTTGTAAATCCAAATTCTTTATAAATGAGAGTCACCATATGCAGCAAAACTACACAACGGTGATCCAAGTAATATTTTAGCGATCGATAATATTTATTTATTAACATCTAAACAACATCAGTTATTCATGATTTACAACCAGAATTAACATCGAACAAAATGTTTGTCTTAGATCATATCAACCTCAACTATGCCTCGTGCCATAGTACAGTTTTCTGTACATTCATTGTCATATTCTGAAAAGTTTCTTGTATTTTTTAAACTTTGTGGAGATTTCGATGTTAGAACTCTTGATCGGACTAGTGGTTACCATCGCTGTAGGTTACTTTATTGTAAAAGGCTATAAAGCAGCCGGGGTTTTGTTAACTGCCGGCCTTGCTCTTCTTCTCATTACTGGCCTTATTGGCCACACAGTCTTACCCGTTAAGATAGCTTCAACAGGTAACATGGTTACCGATTCATTAGAATTCGTTAAGTACATGCTTCAATACCGTGGTGGCGGTCTAGGTATGCAGATCATGCTTCTATGTGGTTTCGCGTCTTATATGACTCACATAGGCGCAAACAATGTTGTTGTTAAACAGTTTTCCAAACCACTATCTGTTATCAAATCTCCATACGCACTTCTTGTTGCTGCTTACATCGTGGCGTGTCTGATGTCTCTGGCGGTGAGCTCTGCTACTGGCCTTGGCGTGTTGTTGATGGCTACCCTATTCCCAATGATGACAGCGATGGGTATTTCTCGTCCTGCAGCGGTTGCAGTATGTGCATCTCCAGCAGCAATCATTCTTTCTCCAACATCCGGTGACGTGGTTATCGCTGCAGAAAAATCAGGGCTAGACTTAGATGTATTTGCTGTTCAAACAGTACTACCAGTGTCAATCTGCGCAATCATCGTAATGGCAGCTGCAGCTTTTTTCTGGAACAAGTACCTAGATAAGAAAGAAAACACGCAAATGGAAAAAGTTGATGTTTCTGATATTGAAACAACAGCGCCTGCTTTTTATGCGGCGCTTCCGTTCCTACCTATTATCGGTGTTTTCCTATTCAATGGCCGTACTATTCCAGGTCTTAAGTTAGACATATACACTATCGTAGTTGGCTCAATTTTCGTTGGTGCCCTTGTTGATTATGTTGTGAAGAAATTCGACGGCGAAAAGACGCTAGAAGACCTAGATTCTTGTTACCAAGGAATGGCGGATGCATTTAAAGGCGTTGTAATGCTGTTAGTTGCGGCTGGCGTATTTGCTCAAGGACTAATGTCTATCGGTGCAATTGATAACCTAATCGGTCTTGCTGAATCAGCGGGTGCTGGCGGCATCGCCCTAATGCTTATCCTCACAGGCCTAACGGTTGCTGCGGCAATTGCAACAGGTTCTGGTAACGCTCCTTTCTATGCATTCGTTGAGCTTGCGCCTTCACTGGCTGCAAAGCTGGGTCTCAACCCAGCTTTCCTTATTATCCCAATGCTTCAAGCATCAAACCTAGGTCGTACCATCTCTCCAGTATCTGGTGTAGTGGTAGCAACTTCAGGTATGGGTAAAATAAGCCCATTTGAAGTAGTAAAACGTACGTCTATACCAGTCATCTGCGGCCTTATCACAGTTATCTTAGGTACACTTGTTCTAGTACCAATGGCTGCTTAAACCGTTAATAATTATAAAGATATATAATGCCCAAACAAAAGGCGCTGAACTTAATAAGGTCAGCGCCTTTCAAATACTACTGTCTCAACATCATGAAAGTCATCGAGGGGAAATACACTGTTCGACTTGAAATAGTGTTATCTTACAGGCACAAGCCCTACTTCATTTCTCCGTAACGCTCTAGGTAAAGAACGGTTGCTGCTGTACGAGAAGGCACTTGCAACTTTTTCAGTAAGCTCTTCATATGTACCTTAACTGTCGATTCAGAAATAAAAAGATGATCAGCGATTTGTTTATTGCGGTAGCCTTTAGCCACTTCTTGCAGGGTCTGCATTTCGCGCTCAGTTAACTGGTCAAAGATATCATTACGACTCGCGGCATCACTTAAATAACGAGCAACCACGCGACTATATGTCTTGTCACCACCATGTGCTTGTTTAAGCAACTCAATAAGCTCATCAGGCTCAGTGTCTTTCAATAAGTAGCCATCAGCACCCGCTTTTACAAGAGCTTCAATATCTGCTGGGCTATCAGATACCGTTAGAATAACGATGTTAGCACTAGAACCATCAGTACGAAGCGCTTTCAATGTATCTAGACCAGACATGCCCTTCATGTTCAGATCAAGTAAGATCAAATCAAGTTCTTTTTCATGAGCAAGAGCAACCGCTTCAGTGCCATTACTTGCTTCTGCAATCACTTCGAATTCGCCTTCAAAGCTCAGTAATTGGTTTATACCTCTGCGCATCAATGGATGATCATCAACCAGCATTACTTTACAAATCGTCAACTTTAGCTTCCTTCAAACTTTTATACTTCAATATGACTGTACAGCCTTCACCTTGCGCCGCTTCAATCGTCAAGTCGCCATTCAGTCTTGCCGCACGCTCCTGCATAATGCTCATCCCGTAGTGGTTCACCTTGGAACTACTTGAGTCAAAGCCATCGCCATTATCTTTTATCACAACTAATACTTCACCGCCCTCATCAATACAGCATATATCTATCAAGTCTGCATTGGCGTGCTTTATTGCATTTATTGTTGCTTCACGAACCAATTGAAGCAAGTGAACCTGACTATGCGCATCAAGTTCTATAGATGAAAGATTGTTATTAAGTTTAACCTTTGCATCCGTTCTTGCGCTGAGCTCTTCAAGCATAGTGCTCAAAGCATCTCCAAAGTTACCCTCTTTTATCGTCAACCTAAAGGTTGTGAGCAACTCTCGTAATTGAGTATAGGCATCTGCTAAACCGTTGCCGATTTCCGACGCTATTTGTTCAGATTGCTCTCGATGTTGCTGTTCTGGCAATTTGCCAATCACGCGCTTCAACAAGGTCACTTGGATTTTCAAATACGACAGTGATTGAGCTAGCGAATCATGAAGCTCGCGGGCAATGGTTGCACGCTCTTCCATAATAATAAGCTGCTCAGCCTTCTTTTGAGCACGATTGTAGTAGATCGCTCTCGATAGTAGTTGAATGAAGCTTTCGATCAGAGCTTTAGTTGAGTGCCCGTGGTGGTAAGAACAATACAAATAGCCGAGAATGAGTTCATTATCATCGAGTTTCATTTCAAACTTTTCGTAGTCAAAATTCGAATCGTAACCTTCATCCATTATCAATGAGCGGCCTGAGTTATCGACAATCTCGAGCCTCAGAGATTCAATCCCTTCCAAACTCACGATATGCTGCAAAATAGCTCGGAAGTTTTCAGGAGCAATACGCGTAACAGTGAGCTCTTGTGACGAGTTATAAAGTGCCTGCAGCGACTGGTTAGCATTTTGCAGCTCAATCGTCTTCGCATCCACCACATCTTCAAGGTTTCGATAAAGCACGCCTAAATCTTTGGCCATCGAGTTGAATGTTTTGGTCAAAATGCCCATTTCGTTGTTACTGGTTACCCTGAGTTCTACCTCGAAATCGCTGTTTTTAATTCTTTGGCTCGCACCAACCAGAGCATGTAGCGGTTTGACAACCTGTTTACGTACAAAATGAACAACAAAAAGAGATATGACGAGAATTCCGCCTAAACCTAGGCCACCAGCCCAGGCCAGTTTAATCAATTTGTCTTCTGAAAATTCTTGCAGTTTAAAAACAAACCTGTCGATCTCAGTTACGAAATTTTCAACCAACATAAGATAGTGTTTACGGTCTTCACTATCCAGAACGCGTTTCAATTCATACCAACGGCCAATAATGAGGTAATAGTCTTCTGTGATATCCGTCGGTACATCCCAACTCACCAACCTAGTCATTGATGGCGAATAAAGTGAATTTTCAAACTCGCGGATGTGGGAACCGAAATAAATAGATTCTATTTGAATATCATGAGCCAAGCGATAACTTTGCATACGCATTGAACCGGCCACATTGACGGCTTCTGCATCGTTCAGGCTTGAAGCTAAAGTAAAGATAGCAAAACCTGTAGTAGTAACGAACAACAGCAATATCCAGAGTAAATATTTTGCTATTGTACTCGTAACTGATGAGGTTGGTCTCATGCGCAAAAGCTCCTTTCTAATGAAAATGCTCATATACACCCCTATATTGTCACATATCAAAAGCTATAGCTCTATTCAGCATTGACTCAATTGCTACTCAATTTCTTGAGCTAAAACCACACTAATTGCCAGGAATAATGAATGAATATTAATGAACGCCAAGCATGCATTAATAATATTAGAAATATTTATGGGTATTCAGTGATAGACCTATCGAAGCGTTGTCTATTTTTTCGACAAACAGTTGACTCAAGTCGTGTTCGTCTACCTTGGATTAAAAACCCAGAAAACTTTGAAACTGACTGTATTCGCTGTGGAAAATGCATCGAGAGTTGTGAGACTAAAATCATTACTATCGGTGATGGTGGGTTCCCCACTGTCGATTTCTCAATTGATGAATGTACGTTCTGCTATCAATGTGCAGGTGTTTGTCCCGAATCCATTTTAAGCCAAAGCACATATCTCTGATAAGTGCCTCGCGCAACAAAACGTTGAATACCGAAGCTGTGGAGACATGTGTGAACCTATGGCCATTCAGTTTCAACTTAGAGCAGGCGGCGTTGCTCTACCGAAAATCGAGTTAGATTAGTGTAGAGGTTGTGGAGCCTGCGTAGCAGTTTGCCCACTTTTCATCGGGTTGAGTCGCACTAAAATCTCTTTCAAGCACGTTTGGAGCAGCTGTTCCAGACTCTCCTCGGTATGAACGATACTTTTTAATTCTGACCGTCGATTTAAGGTTCAGCTGAGCCATAAGTCTTTGAACCGTTTTGTGATTAAGTACGCCCCCCTGATTTTTTTAGTTCCAAGTGAATACGGCGGTAGCCGTATCGCACCTTATGTTCATGATTAATTGACTTTATCAACCGCAGCTCACGTTCGCAGCTATTTGGGCGCTTGCTCGTTTGAGCCAGACTGAAAGTATCCCAGGGGATTGAGTTTTAATACTGCGCTAGTGTGCGTGAGAGACCATTCATTCGTCCACATTAAATTCAATGCTTTTCGTTTTGTCTGAGAAGTAGCCGCATAGTGAGTTGATAAAATGAATCAGTACCATGGATGGCAAAGACTTGAGCCCAATATCGTATCAGTCTTGAAGAAATTGAATATTGCTTTGCTAAGTAGAGAGATGACGTGCCATCTAAGTATTGCTTAACAATGATATATTTTAGCTCTCGGCTATATTTGGATGTAAAAAGACCTCCAATAATTGGTGTCCAACTATTGGAGGTCAGTTCAGTAGCTTTTTTATCACCTGTGGTTCTAATTTATTGTTGTAAAGTATCCATACGAACACTACGCGTCGTTTGGTTGGGCGCCTTTCTCAGTGACTTCTGTATCGCTCTTAGCTTTATCAACAATTGGAAGGACCTGTTTTACGTAATTACCGGGCGCCTTACCAATCACAGGATACAGATCAGAACCTTGATTGAACGGTTCAACCCTTTCACCCGCTTCAAAGCCCTGTAGCCATTGATTCCAGTGTGTCCACCAAGAACCTTCATTGTGAGTTGCATTTGATAGCCACTCATCAGCAGAATCATCCAAATTGTCGTTAAGCCAAAATCCATACTTTTGTTTGTCTGGATGGTTAACAATACCTGCGATATGTCCAGACTCGCCGAGCACAAACGTCTTGTTACCACCCGTGTTCAGTGCGCCGCGGTAAGTCCCCTGCCAAAGTGCAATGTGGTCTTCCTTAGTAGAGATGAAGTAACTAGGTATTTTTATCTTATTCAGGTCAATCCAAACACCGCCCACTTTCACGCCTTTGTCTTGCACCAGTTTGTTTTCAAGGTACAGCTCTCGTAGCAGGAATTTGTGACACTTAGCAGCTACATTGGTGCTATCACTATTCCAATAGAGCAGGTCGAACTCCATTGGACTGCTGCCTTTTAGGTAATTATCAATGTAGTAGTTCCAGTACAAGCTGTTTTCACGTAGCAAACTGAACGTCACACTCAACGACCTACCATCCATAAAGCCTTTAGCATCGTTCTGTTTTTCTATGGCGTTGATGATCGTTTCATTGATATAGGCGCCCACCTCTCCCGGCTGAGAGAAATCTAATAAAGTCGTAAAGAAGGTAGCGGTTTTAATGCGTTTCTTCATACGCTTAGCGGCATAGTAAGCGACCGTTGAAGCGAGTACAGTGCCGCCAATACAGTAACCTGCCGCATTGATTTGCTCTTTACCCGTGATGTCTTCAATTGCAGTCGCTGCTTTCACGACACCTTCAGTCACATAGTCACCAAACTCTAAGTCTTTCTGCGCTTCACCAGGATTGCGCCAAGAAATCATGAACACACTGTGCCCTTGTTCAAGCAACCAGCGAACCATCGAGTTCTTCTTACGAAGATCGAGAATGTAATACTTATTGATAAACGGCGGTACGATCAGCAATGGCGTAGCATTGACTTGAGGCGTTTTCGGGTAGTATTGAATCAATTCAAACAATTCATTTTGAAAAACAACGTCCCCTTCCGTATTGGCAACATCTACTCCCAAGCGGAAAGCATTATTGTTAGTCATGCGAATCTTGAGGATATCAGCGCTTGCTTCAACATCTGCCTGTAATTGCTCAAGCCCATCGATCAGGTTTTCACCATTTCGCTCGAGCGTCAGTTTCATCAGCTCTGGGTTTGTCGCAATAAAGTTGCTTGGAGATAGCGCGTTGATCGCTTGACGTGAGAAGAACGCAACACGCTCTTTGGTTTTCTCATCAATACCATCAATAGAGTTTATGGTGTCGATATAGCTTTTGCTAAACAACAGATAGGATTGCTTGATAAAACTATAAAATGGGTCGTTTTTCCACGCTTCATCAATAAAGCGTTTATCACTGCGATCTTCAGTAATGACACTCTCTGTGTTACCCATCAATGCAGCATTTTGCCAGATCTTAAGTTGTTGCTCCCACCATTGGGATTGTAATTGAAGTAGTACAGCGGGTTGGTTAGCGGCTTGCTCAAAGATTTTCGATGCATCATCAAAATTCAATTCTTGCATCGCTTGGTTTAAGGGAGATTGCGCGGCTTCCTTGTTTTGTTCAAAGTTGTCCCACCATTGCTGGTTTGTTTGTTGAAGTTTAACAAGGTAGTCCGAAAAGAAGTGTTGAAACATAACATGACTCCAATAATCGGAAAATCGCCACCGAGCTTCACAGTAAACTCTGCGCTAACTCGATGGCGATTGAATTTATGCTGGTGTAACTGTTTTCAAGTTTTCAGTTGTTAGTGTTTCAACGTCTTCTTTGAATTCTTTCGCTACCGCTTGCAGCTTTGCGCTATCGCTCATCATCTGTTGAGACAGCTGAGTTAACGCTGCTAGCTGCTGGCTGTTGAATGCAGTAAGGCTGTTCACATCTTTAATTTCACTTACCGCTTTCATTTGAGCAAGACCCATATCCGTATAGGTCTTCATCGCATTCATTTGCAATTCCGTCATGGTTTGAACGTTCTTTGCAACTAACTTGTTGAACTTAAAATACGGTTCATATTGCTTTTCAGTTTGGTCAGTAATTGTTTTGAAAATATCCGTGTACATAAGTAACTCCTGATGAATACATAGTTTAGTAAATTAGTACTTGTATCGTTTCAGCTAAGGTAGGATGGTTTGTTAACGCACCTTGTAGACTGCAGCGATAAATTGTTTAGCTTGCTAACGATACATCCAGCGTTAACCTTCAATACCCTTAAGCAGAACAGCGGTTCCCATTCCCCCACCGACGCAGAGTGAAGCAACGCCATAACTGATCTTTTGCTCAAGCATTTCGTGGATGAGTGAGACAATGATTCGATTACCCGACGCACCTAGAGGATGCCCTAGGGCAATCGCACCGCCGTTAACATTCACTTTTGACTTAAAAGCGTCTAGAGGCAGATCGTGCTGCTCAGAAAGCTGATACATCACGCCAAGCGCTTGCGCCGCAAACGCTTCGTTTAATTCAAACAGATCAACTTGTTCGAGTGTTAAATCAGCTTTATCTAGCGCTTTAGACACAGCCTCTACTGGACCTAAGCCCATGATCTTTGGGTCTAATCCAGACTGTGCGTAGCTTGTAAGCTCGACCAGTGGTGTCAAACCGTATTTCGATAGAGCACTCTCTGATGCCAAAATGATTGCACTCGCGCCATCATTAATGCCCGAGGCGTTGCCCGCAGTTACCGTACCTTCACGGTCGAATGCAGGACGAAGCTTTTGCAAACCTTCGAACGTTGCATCCGCTTTAGGATATTCATCGGTATCAAAGGTGAAGGTCTGTCTGCGCTGTTTCACTTCAACAGGCACAATTTGCTCAGCAAACTTACCCGCTTCAATCGCAGCTACCGCTTTTTGTTGGCTTTCTAGCGCGTAGTTGTCTTGGGTAAGACGCGAGATATTCAATGCATTCGCAATGTTCTCTGCTGTCACACCCATGTGGTAATGATTGAACGCATCCGTCAGACCATCGCCAACGAGCAGATCTTTCATCGAAATGTCACCCATCTTGTGACCGTTACGAATACTTGGCGGAACCACGAAAGGGATTTGAGACATCACCTCCACGCCCGCAGCAACCACGATTTCTGCATCTTGGGCTTTAATATGCGCTGCAGCGTCCATGACTGATTTCATACCACTACCGCAGATCATGTTAACGCCGTAAGCTGGAGTCTCTTCAGGTAGCCCAGCATAGATAGAAGCCTGACGTGCAACACCCATACCTTGACCCGCAGAAATCACATTGCCAACAATCACTTCATCAATCACATCTAAAGGAAGCCCTACCGAGTCCAATGCTCCCTTGATCGCCACACCCGCCAATTCACCGGCTGTAACGTCTTTCAATGAACCCGTAAATGCACCAATAGGCGTGCGTTTTGCCGCAACTATAAATACTTTTTCCATCATTCAATTCCTGTCAATTTCACCAATTAGTGCATGTACAAACCGCCATTTACAGACAAAGTTTCGCCAGTAATGTACGCACCAGAATCGCTTGCTAGAAATCCAACCGCTTCAGCAATTTCCACAGGCGTTGCTAAACGTTTCATTGGGATTTGGTTCTTAATTGAATCCAGTACTTCCGGCTTGATTTGTTCAACCATTGGGGTTGCGGTGTAACCCGGAGCAATAACATTAACGGTCACGCCGCTGCGTGCTCCTTCTGCTGCTAATGCTTTCGAGAAACCAATCATCCCAGCTTTTGCAGCAGAGTAGTTGGTTTGCCCGAATTGCCCTTTAAGGCCATTCACTGAGGAGATATTGATAACTCGACAGTTACCTTTCTCACACATAGGAGCGAATAGAGGTTGAGTCACATTAAACAAGCTGTTCAGGTTCGTTTCGATAACCTCTTTCCACGCTTCGGCACTCATCTTTTTAAATACGCAATCACGTGTAATGCCAGCGTTATTAACGAGAACGTCAACGGTACCCTCTTCCTGTAACAACTTACTCAAGCTCAATGCACACTCTTCTGTGTTGGTGACATCCAACTCAAACAATCTCACTTGATCTTCAGTAAATTGTTTCTCGTTGAACCACTCCAGAGCACACTGATAATTTCCAGTAAAATAAGTCGCTATCACACGATACCCATCAGCGACTAGCTTAGAAGATATTGCTGACCCGATACCACCCTTTGACCCTGTAATTAAAGCAAGTTTTTTCATTAATGGTTCCATCCCTTACAAGCAATTAAATAACAATGATGTTAATAAGATAATGTCTTATTCGATAATTAAACTTTCGCGTTGCTTTAAGTAAACACTACATATCAAAATCAAAAATTATTATTACAAAAAGAAAATAATTCACACTGATGTCTAAAATTCTGACTTACCTCGCAAAAAACGTGAAATGTTAAACACATGTAAAATCCACGCAAGCTTTTGATTTTAAATGAACTTTTTAATTACATCAATATCAGCAATAATGGTAAGTCACTGTAAAAAAAGAGAAAAACCTAATCAGAACCTTGTTTCAATAAGAATGCAATATTAAAAATAGAATTTATTGAAGACCAAAACATTAGTAAAAGAATTATTTATTATTAATAAATCTATATTATTTATTCTATAAGACGATCAATATGAGTTTAAGGGTAAAATGTATGAGTTTAAGGGTAAAATGAATGAATATTCACTTTATCAATAATAAAAAAGCCCACTCCATTACAGAGTGGGCTTTGATAATTAATTGATAACTTATAGTCTATTGACAGTTTATATTATCAACAGTAATACATAGTTGTCTCTTAGTCTGTAAATATTTCATTTTTATTTACATCAAGATAAACTTTATTTTCAAGAGATAGGCCACCGCAGTAGATAAAGTAAACATCGCGCTCGCTATACCGAACAGATCTTACCCAACCACCTAGCTCTTCAAAGTCACTTGGTTCGCACTCACCTTCAGATATCAACTTAGCGACAGAATTGCGAAATTTCTCTTGGTACAACTTAAGATCGTCGGACTTAACTAAGTAAGAATCTAATATCTCTTTGTTTTCCTTATTAGAAATAACCACTTCATCATTCGAGAGACCAGACATCGCCACCCATTCTGCAATCTGAGGTCCGCCTTCTTTCAGAACAATATAATCCGAAATACGTGCCCAATCTCCCTGCTTCTCGAGCACTTCGACCTTTTCCCCTTTGTAGAGGTAGCCCGTTATCAAGCCATCAATCTCAGGCTGTTCTACCACCTCTAGCTTTATATCTAACACATAAAACTCTGTTTGCTCTGGTTCAGGTCGTAGTTCAATAGCAGGCTTTAATGCAGATTTAGGTGGCTCCACAGTTTCAACAACAGGCTCTTCGACTTTTTCTGGTGGCTTAGGATCTTTCTTAATAATGAAGTAGTAGTACGCAGCACCTCCTCCAACCAAGATTAACAATACAAGTAAAACGATCAGCGCTTTTTTCATTCAATCCACCAGCTTATCCGTTTGAAGTGAATTTGCAGTGTACATCAACTCACGCATCAGCTCATCTATACTCTATATTGATAACATCGCGAGTAGAGGAAGACCATGAGTTTTTGGGGTAAGTTTCTAATCATAAACGTCTCTTTGAGTGCTAGTGTGGTATTAGCCAGTGAATGTAACAGTGAGAGCTGGCAAACGATCCTAGCTCGTCAGCTCGCCTTTGAGACTCGCTATAACCAATATACAAAAGAGTTCAATCAAGTTCTCTCAACCTATGAGTCACAGACCCTACTGTCTAAAGATTTCAATGGAGAGCAAGCCGTTGAACTTTGGGCAAAATACGAACAAAGATTTAATACACAACTCAACAGCCACATGAATACCGCTTACGATATCTCCGAAGTTCTGCTTAAACAATCATATGTAGTATCGACCGAACTAGAAGGCGCTCATTCTCTTGCTCAATTATGGGAAGCAATGGCTCAAGATTGTGATAAAGCTAAGCTAATCCACCAGTCAGCAAGTGCACTGTCACATGTGAAGAGCTCGCAGTCTCTCGCGCAAGACCTTAATGTGCTTAGTGAAAAGTTCAGGCAACTATCGTTTAAGTATCGTCAGGAAGCCACAATGATCGATGCTGCACGCCAATCAAATGAACTGGGAAGCGTTCAATCAAACGAACCGCTTCGCTAGATTTATTAGCAAAATCAACGATGGCTGATGAAAATGTATTCAACTCAGCCTGAATCAAATCTTTATCAATAAATTGTAAAAATAATGTGCGAACTATCAACAACAAGGTTCAACTTCCAACCAATGCAAGTGATTATGTGAGATATTCATCACAAAATAGATTTACAAACGCCAAAAAATTGTTATCATGAATATTCATATAACTTAATAACAAGAAACATTTTGGCTAGGTAATATGCAAAAAACTATGGCTTTCAACTGCTTGAGTAAAACGGAATGGACTGCAGAAATAAGAGCTAAGCTTTTATCTGTAGCTAAACACATGGAAGAGTTCGGTTCAGTAAGTGAATTAGAGCTATGCAAGATATTTGGAGAAACAATCTGGAATGACGGTGTGGATTATCATTCACATGCTTTTTCATTCAGAATTAATACACAAACCGGAGATTGTTCAATCTCTAACTTTAAGTATCACTAAGTTTTGCACCTATCATATACGGAGTACCTTTCACGAGGTGCTCCGTTTTTTATTGTATTTAGTTTGGCATCTTGTGAAAAATCTTGGGACATCTTCGCATTGTTATCTAAAGATCAAACAATGTGGTTTTCAGCTCACTTTCCCCAATAACCACCAAGTTTTCAATCGGGTTAGTCGGTATACACTGGAAGAGGGGTATTACCTTTTACTTGCCTTATCGCTAGATGAGTATGGATGTCTTTGACGTTAGATAGCCGCTGAAGTTTCCTAGTAAATGCTTCATAAGCCATTAAGTTTGGACTAACCACCTCTAAAAGATAATCATAAGCGCCAGAGACAACATGACCACTGATTACCTCCTCCATCTCGACAATCGCACCTTCGAAGTGCTCGATCGACACTTCTTGGTGATTATTTAGGCTCACCTCTACAAACACGCTCATCGCCACACCAACTTTTTCTCGCGACAAGCTCACGCGATAGCCGTCGATAATCCCTTTTTCTTCAAGCCTTTTGATACGCCTAGCACATGGAGACGCAGATAACCCGACCTCCTCAGCGAGTTCAGCCGTTGTCAATCGACCATCTTTTTGTAGTAATTCAAGAAGATGTCTATCTATTCTATCCATAACGCGACTTATCCTTTGGTATTAAAAAGAGCAATGAGAGCAGCACCCATTTAGATTTACCACCAATCAACGTGGTAAACCTAAAGACCACAACAATAGTTGTAAGCACTAATAATTTTCGCCATGTTAGCAAAAATCACCAATAGTAAGTAAAAGTTCATTCAATTTTGCCAACTTAAAGCACACGAATCCCATCATAATTAATCATCACTCACTTGTTTGTTTATATTATGAAGCTTGGCTACCTTTCCATTATTGTCACTTTACTGATCTGGGCGAGTTTTTTTCTCTCACTAAAAGGTGGCGCCAATTCAAATTTAACGCCCGCAGACATAGCTCTCACACGCTTCTTCATACCCGCCCTCGTGCTACTGCCACTAGTATGGAAAGCCCGTAACATCGTCACTACGGTGCCTACGCGATACTTACTCGGTATGTTCATTGGTAGTGGGCTGCCTTATCTACTTGTCGCTGGTACAGCAATGCAGTTTGTTCCGGTTTCTCACGGTAGTGCGTTAGTTCCTGGGACACTGCCTCTGTTTGTTACAGGCATTGCGGTCCTCTTTTTTAAGCAACCACTGAGCAGACATCGAGTAGCCGGATTAGCGATGGTGTTACTTGGAATCATGCTGTTTTTAGGTGCGAGCTTAAGCAGTTTCAACTTCGAATACACCAAAGGACACATGCTATTCTTATGCGGAAGCTTGATGTGGGCGATATTTACAATTTCTGCTCGTGTGGCCAATCTTGACGCATTGGTAAGTGCTGGCTTCATCTCTCTCTGCTCAACGTTACTATTATTGCTTCTTATTGTTAACGGGTCGCTCCCTAGCCATCTAGCAGACACACCCATCGCTCGATGGCCATTTACCGAGCTTGCTGTGCACTCTGCAGTACAAGGCGTTGGCGCAGGTTTAATAGCAGCGTTCACATACCTTTATGCTGTAAAGACCTTAGGAGCGGAACGATCAGCAGCATTCGGCAGCGCAACACCCGCAATTGCAACTCTGCTGGCTATCCCATTGTTTGGCGAGATCCCTGACACGCTAACTTGGCTAACTCTTGGTTCTATTTGTATTGGCAGCTTGGTAGCGAGCAATATCTTTATGAGAAATGATCAATCAATGCAGTATCAGCCTCCCACTCACAGCAAGGCTTAACTGCGCTTGCTCAATCATCCCTACTACTCACTTTCACAACAACGATGTCTAGATAAGCCTACCTTTGCAGGCTTATCTAAAATCTTCTTTTTCTCAGCCCGCTTCTCTATTAAACTGTGCGACCTTTTTGACGATTCAAGAGAACACCATGCAACGCGACTACACCTTAAATTGCTTAATCACCATGCCCCGTCATGAACTAGAAGAATTTAGTTTAAGAATGATCCATCGCCTTGTTCCTGAAGACGCAATGACAGAGCTATTCACATTCGAACAAGAAGAAGTGACCAGCGAAGAACGCATGCAATCAGCGAAGTTCGATGCAATGCTACGAATGACAGCGATTGCATTAGGCGAAGTAAACCTAGCATTCTCTGAATCAGAAAACTCACAACAAAACATTGAACGCATGACTCGCCTGCTGTTATGGCATTTCTACTCGATCTCTTTCAACCTTGAAGAAGCGATCGCAATTGAAGTGCACTGTGAGAAAGTTGAGAAGATCTTAAAGAACGCACCAAAAGATGCGTTTGGTTGGGTTAAAGAACTCACAGAGCTGCTTCACTTCTATGCAAAAGTGAATGAAGGCAACGAAGAGAAAAAAAACGCGTAACGTCCCTAATCTTCAACAGGCTGCCGCAAAACAGCCCTGCTCATTACAAAGGCAGAATGAACTACACAGAAGGCAAGTAAAAGCTTTGCTGAAATGAGTTCTCTGCCTTTGTGGTTTTTAGTACGCTGTGATGCAGCATCAATATCGACTGCGCATTTTTAGTCCCGATACCCAATGAACCATTCGGCGCTTCACGCTCCACTCCATTGTGAATAACCACCCTAACCCGCTTCGAATCCTTCTCTAAGTCAAAACGCAAAAAGGCCGAATCGAATTGCCGATTCGGCCTCTGTTTTGTGTATTGTTACTCGTCCAAAAAGTCGTGTTGCTCTCTAAGCAAAGCTAACGCTATAGGATCAATTTAGAACGCGTAGTTTGCGTCAATCAGCTCGCTTACTTCAACTTTCGTTACTTCAGCGCGCGCTTCAAGCCATTGTGCAACCAGAAGTTGTTCAGCTTCAGTTACTGAACGGTATCGCTCGATCGAACATAAGAAACCTTCAAACAACTCAAGGCCGCCACCACCAAAGCACAAATCAATGCTATCGATGAAGTCGATGAATTCATCAATGAACACATCGTATTGGTCAAAATCAGTAATCGATGTTTTGCAGCTTACTTCAAAGCCAAGAATCGCGAATTCACCCAGGTATAGCTTTTTACGTAGACGACGATTTTTGTTTTCGATCTTATCTAATTTCATAACTGTCTCTCTCTTCGTTTGATCAAGCATTTATACACAGTTCTAACGCAATGCCCAAGAGTTTTATCTTACATAAAAATCCTTGAGACAAAAATCGTGCTACGGAAACAAAAGCTTAATAAAAACTATAAAAATCTGTCACTTTACTACTTCACGATTGGTCACAAATTTACCCAAGTTATTAACCAATTAGTTATTAACTTTGTAAGTCATAAATAACAAATAATAAAGTCAACCAATAGGAAGCAGTTGCGATGAGCAAGGAAACATTTGATAGCACTCGTTTTAACAAGAGTAACAACAAACCCTTTGAAGAGGTTCTAGAAGCAAACCTTTCAAGAAGAAACGTTTTGAAAGGCGGCTTAGGCATTAGCGCAATGACCGCCTTTGGTGCATTCGGTTTAAGTGGTCACAGCACAGCTAACGCGTCAACAATGCAAGCTACGGGCGCGCAAAAAAGTACTGCGACACTAGCATTTGAATCGGTTAAAGGCTCATTAACAGACAGCGTGGTTGTGCCTAAAGGCTATACAGCACAAGTGCTAGTTCCTTGGGGAACGCCTCTCAATAAGCAAGGCAATGCTTGGCTAAAAGACGGCACCAACAATGCACAGGACCAAGCTAATGCTCTAGGTATGCACCACGATGGCATGCACTTCTTCCCGCTTGATGGCAACAGCAATGATGGTTTGTTGGTCATCAATCACGAATACATTGACCAAAAAGCACTTCATGCTAATGGTCCTACATACAATGAAGGCGCTCGCCCTAAGATTGATGAAGTACGTAAAGAAATCAACGCGCACGGCGTAAGTGTGGTTCGCGTGAAGCTTGAAGGCAACCAGTGGGTAATGGTCGATGACGACCCACTTAACCGCCGCTACACTGGCGCCACTGTGATGGACCTGTCTGGTCCTGTCGCTCACAGTGAGTTCACCAAAACGAAATTCTCACAAGACGGCAGCCAAGCTCGTGGCACATTAAATAACTGTGGAAACGGCTACACACCTTGGGGCACTTACCTCACTTGTGAAGAGAACTGGCCAGGTTACTTCGTCAATAAAGGGGCAACTACACCTGCTCAAGAGCGCATCGGTATCGCGACAGATAAAACACGTTACGGTTGGGACACGCTTTCTGGTGACAAACAAGAGCGTTTGGATGAGTTTGCACGCTTTGATGTGACACCAATCGCTAATTCTCCTATGGACGATTACCGTAACGAAGCACACGGTCACGGTTACATTGTTGAGATCGACCCGTACACAGCAAACTCACGAGCGAAGAAGCGTACCGCTCTAGGTTGCTTCCGTCATGAAGGTTGTACGTTTGGTAAGCTAACCGAAGGCGAACCAATCGTATTCTACTCGGGTCACGACTCTCGTTTCGAATACCTGTACAAATTTGTTTCTGAAGCGAAATGGGACCCACGTGACGCTGAGCCAAGCAACCGCCTAAGCGCGGGCGACAAGTACATGGACAAGGGAACGCTGTATGTAGCTAAGTTCAACGACGATGGTTCAGGTACGTGGTTGCCATTAACACTAAGTAGCAAAACCACAAACGGTGGCAAGCTAGGTGATACGTTTGATTCACAAGCCGCACTTATCGTCAATACAGCAGGCGCTGCCGACCTTGTAGGTGCAACTCCAATGGATCGCCCTGAATGGTGCTCTGTTGACCCAATGACAGGTACGGCTTACCTAACGCTAACAAACAACAACAAGCGTAAAGAAGCTAATTCAGCGAACCCTCGTGTAAACAACAAGTTTGGTCATGTTGTCCGTTGGGATGAAGGTAAAACCGCTGGCGAATTCGATTGGGATATCTTTGTATTCGGTTCTCCTGCTGTGGGAGATAAGTCTATCAACCGCTCTGGTCTAACAGACATGAACCAATTTGCGAGCCCTGATGGCTTAGCGTTTGATGCACGTGGCATCCTATGGATTCAAACGGATAACGGTGCAGACGAAGTAACGGGCTATACGAATGACCAAATGCTGGCAGTAGTTCCATCTCAATTAACGGATGACAAAGGCAACAGCGCGGTCATTGATGTAAACAATCAAGCACAGCTAAAGCGTTTCTTCGTGGGTCCAAACGGTTGTGAAGTGACTGGCTTTACCATCAGCCCAGACTTCAAATCATTGTTTGTGAACATTCAACATCCTGCGAACTGGCCATCATCGAATGATGCAACGGCCCAGACTCAAGGTAACGTTCGCCCACGAGCATCTACCGTTGTGATTCGCCGTGAAGACGGTGGTGAGATCGCGGTTTAACAAACAAAGCAATACAGCGTTAGTTATCTAAGTAATACAAAAAGAGCGATAAGGCCAAATGCCCTATAGCTCTTTTCTATTCTGGTCAATCTTCGATTTACGTACGATTCCGAGTCTCAAAACTCATCATCACCGCAAGCTCTCATCATCATCGAGAAGGAGGAACGATTGAGTCGGGGATCTCAATGCTTGCTGTCATTAAAGCAGAATTAACTCACAAACAACCACACACCAACACCCATCATTAATGTGCCAGCAATCCGGTTCATCAACTTAACGTTATCTGCCTTACCTAGCATATGCTTAAGGCTCTTACCGCCTGTCGCGTACAGAGTCATACAAACAAATTCAGAAGCCAAGATAATAGACACCAAAATCATCAGTTGCGGCGCTAAATCTTTACTGCTGTTGATAAAAGGAGGAAGCAGAGAGATCATGAATGCCCAGCCTTTCGGGTTCCCAATCGCAGTCACAAAGCCCTGAACCACGAGATCCCAGTCATTATTCACTTTGGTATTTTGAGTGTCGGTACTGATGGCCAGCTTGCCTCTCGAACGCCACATCTGAACACCCAAGTAGAACAAGTAAGCTGCGCCAACAAACTTAAACCCAGTAAATAGCCATGGGTAATTCAGCATAATTGAGGCAATGCCTAGCACTGCTGCAACCGAGACCACAGCGACGCCAGCTAGCTCACCAATCATCATCCACAATGTACGCTTATAGCCAATACTCATACCCAGTGTTAAGGCCAAAGTCATGCACATGCCCGGGGTGATCGAAACAAAGAAAAACGTGGGGATGAAAGCCAAAAGTAGCGCGCTATCCATATTATTACCTACTGCCTTGTTACTGCTTGAAATTCACTGTTTCCCCATTGAGAAACAGTTCACTGAAAATTGGGAGATTGGAAAATCGATGAACACAAACGCCAGAATAAGCATTTATGTAAAACAACTGTGTTTATAAATAACACCGCGCCCAAAAACGCAAAAGAGCCACAATACAGTGGCTCTTTTCTATAACCAACCGTAATTTTACTTACGACGGTTTTTAATTCGCTTCATCATCGCTAGACGACGTTCTGCGCTTGCTTGATCTTGTGGTCCATCGTTCGCGTTGTTCTTGCGACCTTGGCGGTTTTTGAATGCCGCTTTCGTGTTTAGCTTCTCGATGTAAGCATCACGCTTCTTAGGTTCATAACCCGGTTGCTCAACACGACGAATACGTTGTTGAATCAGCTTCTCAACCTGCACCACGGTTAACTCTTCTTCGCGGTTAACGAAAGAAACAGCATGACCTTGCTTACCTGCACGACCAGTACGACCGATACGGTGAACATAATCTTCTGCTAAGAAAGGCATGTCGTAGTTAATCACGTGTGGTAAGTCTTCAATATCAAGACCACGAGCCGCAACATCAGTTGCTACCATTACACGTGCTTTACCTTCTTTAAAGTCATCTAGAGCACGACGACGAGCACTTTGCGCTTTATCACCGTGACACAATACTGCTTTGATGCCGTCTAGTTTAAGCTCTTTAACCACTTCGTTAGCGGTTTCTTTATAGTTCACAAAAACCAGCACTTGGCGCCAGTTTTTACGGCCAATAAGCTCAGACAATAGCTCTGTTTTACGCTCTTGATCCACAGGGTAAACTACGTGACCTACCGTTGCAGCCGTTGAGTTTTCACGCTCAACACTGATTCGTTTTGGCTTACGTAAGATATCAACCGACAGTTGGTTTAACTGCGTTGATGTGGTCGCAGAGAACATCATGATTTGTGGAGAAGTCTCTACATCCAACATGATCTTACGAACCGCATTAATAAAGCCCATATCTAAGATACGGTCAGCTTCATCAAATACGAGGAATTCTAGGTTAGCAATAGACACGTTACCCGCTTCTAAGTGCTCTTCTAAACGGCCTGGCGTCGCAACCAGAATATCAACACCTAGTTCTAATTGACGAACCTGTGAAGACATCTTGTTACCACCGTAAACCGCAGAAACGCTTAATTCTGTGTATTTAACGTAGTCTTTAATGTTTTGAGCAATCTGCGCTGCTAGCTCACGAGTTGGAGCTAAAATAAGGCCGCGAGCCGTTCCTCGAGATGCTTTTTTACCACTGTTCAGTAGATGCTGGATAACAGGCAATGAGAATGCTGCTGTTTTACCTGTACCGGTTTGAGCAGTAGCAAAAATATCATGGCCTTTACGAGCCATTGGAATTGCTTTTTGTTGAATTGGAGTGAGTTTTTCATAACCGCACTCAGTCAGCGCTTTGACTAATTCAGGAGCAAAACCTTGAGAGGAAAATGACATTGTTACGAGTTCCTTAAGCAGACAGCCTACATTCTTATTTCAGCCGAGCACTATAAAGTAATTAGAGTGATTTATCTCACATTTATCGTGATATAACGCAAATTTTCTCACTTAATCTGGTGTTTACCACACGAACCGCGAAGCAAACACCCGATTATTAGGCTCAAACAGAGAATAAACCCTATTTGATGCCACACAGCTTGAGCAAGATCTGCTCTAGATCGCCCCAAGGCATAAGCTGTGAGTCGATAACTTCCAGTCGTGATTCAAAGCCATCTAGTGTGATTTCATTGACTGACACAACTTGATTCGCGACGTTGAAAGCAAAGCAACCTTGGTCGGTGTTAACCACCGCTTTAACGCGCTCAGCCGTTAAATCAGACAGCATTGAGAATAGCGCATCGAAATCGAATTTATACTCAGCGCCAAACAACCAGCCACAGCTAAAGTAACCCTGCCCTTTGTTTTCCTTGCGGATGAACGCTTCGCCCGGAGGAAGTTCGAATTGAGGTTCTTGTTCAGCGTGATCATGATGGTGTGATTCAAGATGAGTTGAAGCACTGCCGTACACACGCTCAATGTCCAACACTTCTAGAGGCACTTCACCATCGTGAATCAACTTATGGAACACTTTCGCTGGCGTTTGATCCGTTACCCAATCGTTAAATATATCGATGTCTTCAGAGTGAACAAGGTCAACTTTAGTACCAAGAATCACATCAGCACTGTCTAACTGATCATTAAAGTTCTGATTAGAGGTGTATTTTTCGTTGGATAAGTTACGCGGATCTACCAAACCTAACGTCGCTTTAAGAGCAACGTATGGCGTGTATTGTTCTGAAGTTAGGGTAGCAATAACCTGCTTTGGATGTCCTAGGCCTGTTGGCTCAATCAGCAGACGGTCAGGCTTTTGACGAAGCAACGCATTAATGCCCACCGACATCGGTACGCCAGCAGTACAACACATGCAGCCACCCGGCACTTCTTTAATCAATGCGCCTTGATCTGTCATCAGTGCACCATCAATACCAATCTCACCGAACTCATTAACCAGAACAGCCCAGTTCTCATTCTCAGGTTTATTTTTCAATAGGTTCAAGATAGCAGTTGTCTTACCAACACCTAAGAAACCCGTAATTATGTTCGTAGGAACTTTTTTGGTCATATCAGTTCTCCTTTTTAAGGGAGTATATACTCAATCACCGAAAAGTTGACCCCAATCGCTTGTTTATACTTAGATTGATAAATTGAATATAAGACTTAGAGACCTAGGCCAAGAGAAAGTGAAACAAGAAGCGAGTGTGAGTATTAGAAGGTTTGGCGCTAGGGAAAGGAAATGCTTTGGATGCTCCAAACAAATTAAAGGCGTACTTCAAGAGTACGCCTCACCCTCGTTACTCAATCGTGAGTTCGCGAATCAGGATTAAATATCGACCTGAGCATTTAACGAGGAACTAGAACTTTGTATTTTTGAATCCATCCAAATTGTGTGTAAAACCTCATGTCTCCTTGCGGCTAGTTATGTTGCTTTACGAATTAACTATGGTTCATTTTGACAGTAATTCAAGTTAGCGCCGTAGATTCGATCAAAATTGTGACGGTGATTCCACTATATCCTTTATACAATCTATTTATGTAATACACTCCTTTCATAAATGAAATTCAACTTTGCATCTTTGTTGCTATAGGATAAGCAGAGTAGGCGTATAATTTACCTAAGCCCCGCCGCATCAACTCAGGAACCTAACTTCAATGACTAATAGAGAGAAATTTAAGCAGTCCCTTTTAGCAAAAATGCCAAGGGGTGCTATTAACCAATTTCTTTCTAGAGACAAAGCCCCCGTTTCAGTTCTCATCCTTTCTTTCCTTGTTGGTATCCTTGCCGGTGTTGTTGGTACCTACTTCGAAGTTGCAGTGCATTTCATAACAGAAACACGTACCGACTGGCTAAAAGATGAACTGGGCAACCATCTACCACTTTGGTTGTCTGCGTTTATTATTAGTGCTGCTTTTGCTTTCATTGGTTATTTTCTTGTTCACCGCTTTGCCCCGGAAGCCGCAGGATCCGGTATCCCTGAGATTGAAGGCGCGATGGACGGGATGCGTCCGGTTCGTTGGTGGCGAGTTCTACCTGTCAAGTTCTTTGGCGGTATGGGCGCATTAGGTTCAGGTATGGTGTTAGGTCGTGAAGGACCAACCGTGCAAATGGGTGGCAGCATTGGTCGCATGGTCACTGACATCTTCCATGTAAAAGACGACGACAGCCGACACTCACTGCTTGCCTCTGGCGCAGCTGGTGGTTTAGCAGCTGCATTCAATGCCCCCTTGGCTGGAATCATGTTCGTTGTAGAAGAGATGCGACCACAGTTCCGCTACTCTCTCATTTCTATCAAAGCCGTTATCATTTCTGCCGTTTCAGCCAACATTGTATTTCGTTCTATCAACGGGCAGTCGGCTGTCATTACCATGCCCCAATATCAACAGCCTGAACTGAGTGCACTTTGGTTATTCTTGTTATTAGGCGTACTGTTCGGAATGTTCGGGGTAATTTTCAATAAACTGATCACCCTTTCACAGGACATGTTTGTCGCAATACACAAAAACGACCGCAAACGTTACTTGATGACAGGTACATTACTCGGTGGTTGCTTTGGCTTATTGCTTCTCTACATCCCTGAATTGACTGGCGGTGGTATCGGTATTATCCCAAATGTCACCAATGGTAATTACAGCACCAACATATTGCTGCTAATTTTCCTTGGACGCGTGCTTACCACTCTACTCTGTTTCGGCTCTGGTGCACCGGGCGGCATTTTCGCTCCTATGCTAGCACTGGGTACACTCTTCGGTTATGCATTTGGGCTTATCGCAGCTGCATTCTTCCCTGAGTTAAATATAGAGCCAGGTATGTTTGCGATTGCAGGTATGGGCGCACTGTTCGCAGCAACTGTACGCGCACCGATTACAGGTATATTGCTAGTTATCGAAATGACCAATAACTATTATCTGATCTTACCTTTGATCATTACCTGCCTTGGTGCCGTTATCTTTGCGCAAATGCTAGGTGGTCAACCAATCTACAGCCAATTACTTAATCGCACGCTTAAGAATGAGAAGTTGAGACAACAAGACCTCCCTCAACAAGAAGAAGGTCGTTAATAACAAATGACTCATAGAGCAAAAGTACACATTCAACGTGCTTAATGTCCCGATTCCACATCAAAGTCAAAAAAGCAAACGTTAAAGTTGCTATCATCCACGCAAAATTAGCTGAGCGCCCTCAACAGCTATTGATGGCACAACTACACGCATTAAATAGAGTAAAAGCTTTATTGCTAACCATTGTTTTATAAGTCACTAAGTTGGAGAAAGTCGTTGAACTGGAGAAGGTTGACCCAAGTAAAAAACGTGCCGCCATCTCAGGCATCTTTAGCACTTGGTATTATAGGCCTAGGACAAGCTTGGGCTTTATATATACCAGGCATAGGTGACGTTATTCGCCCCTACCTCGCTTCACTTGGTGCGCTGCTTCTGTTACCTGTTTTACTTCGTTACCTGACAAGTCTAAATACCTTCATTAATGACATTCGTCACCCACTTAGTGGAAGCTTGATGGCGCCAATGAGCATGGCACTGTTGATCCTATGTGACTATTTAGCCGAAATATCACCAATAATCGCCTACCCAATATGGTTCTGTGCCCTATTACTTCATTTTTCGATGATGGTGTTGTTCTTCGGTTTCCAGATCATCAATTTCAAGATGTCTAACATCGTTCCAAGCTGGTTCCTATATCCTGTGGGGTTGATCAGTAGTTCGCTGGCAGGTACCCAATTTGGGCATACAGTGTTTTCAGAAACGCTTGCAGCCACCTGTGTCGGTATCTACTTCTTCTTACTGCCTGTAGTGCTTTACCGCTTGGTGTTTGAAGGAAACCTCCCTCGTAGAGCAAGACCGACACTAGCAATCATGGCAGCTCCAGTGAACTTGTCGCTTGCCGCTTACTTGGTTAATTTCGACCACCCCGACCCAATTCTGACAGGTGCTTTAGCAGGTATTGCTATTACCATGACGTTGCTGATCTACTTATGCTATGTAAGGCTCATGCGACTGAAGTTCCAACCTTCCATTGCTGCGGTAACCTTTCCATCGGTAATTAGTGCTATCGCTATGCATCGTTTAACCACCTTTTTCGGTGCCGAGTATCCACAGTGGTACTGGTTACACAAGTTTGGTTTCTTCGAATTGACCATCGCAACTATCCTAGTCATTTGGGTCGCTGGCGGTTACGTGAAGATGTACTGGCCCGAGCTATACCGGCCCAGCCAACTAGTGAAAAAAGCGGAATGAGTCTAACTTAAGTTGATCATATTATCCTGAAGTTCATGAACATTACTTTTGTTAGGAAACTAGAAAGGAAGATTCTATAAACGAAGAAATGTGGCAAGTCCATTTGCCAAGGAAATTTTTTGTGAATGTCGTAAAAACACTAAAGCATTAACTTTAATAAGTAATTAGCATTTCAGGTGGATACTAGTAAATGCATTATTTTTTATTGTTTTTTCTATTTTTGCTTGGTGATTAACTTTACGCTGAAACGGGTGCTTACGTGGGAAAGATAGATAGTAACCTTGATATAAATCTGAGCCAAACGCCTTCGCCAATGCCAGCTGTTCTATGCACTCAATGCCCTCATAAATCAACATCGTACTTTTTAATCCGCAAATAACTTTTAGCTCTTCTAGTTCTTCCGTTAACCCAACCTGACTCGCCACCAACAGTTCTCGACTTACTTTAATATAGTCCGGGCTAATAGCTGCAACTCTCGAAAAACCGGACCAACCGGTACCGAAGTCATCAATCGCAACTAACACGCCTTGAGACCTGATTTTGTTTATACCATCGTAAAAGTTAGTGATCTCATCGATTGGACAGTAGTCCTCAACTATCTCAACGACTATCTGCTCTAATTTGATACCAGTTGTATGAATATGCTTTATACAATCACTGATTAGTCTGTCTTGTTTCGAGAGTGCTCTAAAGAAGCATGGACTAAAGTTCAGAAACAGCTTAATTTTTTCATCATAGATTTCCGACTCTACGAAGCCACGAATATGCATAACATTGATCGCAAATTTCACTTTAAACTCTAGATCATCATCAAGCTTCTCTAAGAAGCTAAACAATTTCTTGAAACTTACGTTTTCCCCATTTTTCGTTGCACGACAGAGCCCTTCGAACCCATAAATCAGACCACTTTCTGCTTTAATTTCTTGGTAAACGCTCTGTATTCTGTATCCCAGAATCTGTATTTCAAAAACCTGTTCATCTTGATTATAAGTAATCATTTGCTACCCAACCCACGACCTTTTTTTGAACCACAAACCACCACAACTATCAACACCTTTAATTTTAATAATAGATTTAAGCATCATAATGATTTATAAAAATGTGACAAGGGTTATATTTAAAGCTGATTTCCTCACTCATATCCAAGGTTAAATACTTGCTTTACTCTCTCAAAACATGCGTGTAGAAATATGAATTTTAGTAAAAATATACTCTTATTACATAAACAGAAGTTTGAGACTCCCATACTCATTTTTTATATCTCTGCTTTTGAATTTTTTCTTATTTTCTGTAGCCTATAGTTTTTAATCAATGTTGGCGTGTCAAATCAGATTATCTTGAATTTAAAAAAGATATTTCGTAAGTTTCATTAGCTTTTCGAATAGTTACTTGTTCACGGAACTTACTTTAGCTGTTTAAAGCCTATTTGTAACGTTAGGTGCTTTTTTCATCGACGCTCACGAAAATTGTCCATTATAAGTTTTCAAGTTTATCTTTGGCCACTCGGCTTTAGCGAGCGCCAAGCAGCAATTTTCTCCAGTAAATCAACTTTAAAAAATAAAATTACGTCCTGCATCTCTACTCCTGAAAAACAGGACCATACCTGTTGATTATTTCAGTCACCCCGAATTGTCGCCTAGTTCGTGTGAAAAAAATGTAACGAACCTTCTTTACAGGAACATACTCCGCTTTATCACCTATTGAACTTGAAAAAGCATGACTTTTTCAAGCTATCTCAAAGGTTCTTAATCAGTGGTTAAATCACATACGTTAATAAAGTCTACGATCACAGAAAATCAAAGCTATAGAATCCTAGTCATATATACTAAAGGCCTCACACTGTGA
>NZ_JBQKUM010000050.1:0-35988 GCF_054968605.1 Pseudoalteromonas sp. G5_S1_14_S5
CAGAGCCAGAGCCAGAGCCAGAGCCAGAGCCAGAGCGTCAATTAGCGAGTCATCACTCAAGCTACGCCGAAATACGTGCAGCTGAGTTTGAAGTACCTAATCTAGAGGACGTTCAGAAGCTACTGAGTCGGCTAGAGGCAACCAATGTTGTTGAGGAACAGAACCTTGACGAGTTGATGGACCAGAACACGCAGAAAATCGTTCAGCAAGCAGACATTCAAATGTTTGATGCAGCGGTCGAGTCGGTTCAAATCTCATTAGAGCCAGAGATTCAAGACTGGAGTTTTCCGGAAGCAGATTTATCGATAGCGGCAGAACCTCAAGTGGAACTGCAGCCAATCGAAGAACCAACAGCAGAAGCAGAGCTTCTAGTCGTTGAGCAGCAAGACTCTGAAATCGAAGCCGATGCTCCTGACATTGAGTCCGCGACTAAGCCAGAAACACATGCGGGCGGTGCAGGGCAGTTTACTTCTTGGGAAAGTACGGCTCGAACAGAAGACTTCCAAGTTTTGTATTTCGATGTCAATGGCGTGACCTTTGCGGTACCGCTAGATGAACTGGGTGGTATCCATCGCCTCGAAGAGGTCAATCATATTATTGGAAAACCATCTTGGTACTTGGGTTTACAAACCAACCGAGAAAGCCAGTTAGATGTGGTCGACACCGCAAAATGGGTGATGGCTGAGAAGTTAGCTAGTGACGAATACAAAGAAAACTATCAATATATAGTGATGCTTGGAGAAAGCGTGTGGGGGCTTGCAAGCACTGAGCTTAAAGGCACCGAGCTGCTGAATACTGATAAAGTACGTTGGCGAGAAATGGCAGGAAAACGCCCATGGCTCGCTGGTATGGTAAAAGAAAAAATGTGTGCTTTGATCCATGTCGAAGCATTAATCGCCATGCTAAATGCAGGGTTAGATGTAAAAGCATTGAGCTAGTACCACGACTGGTACAACAAAAGCATCAAGTTAATAATAGTGGTCGGTAACGACGGCAAGAGGATTATCTATGTCTCAAATGAGTGAAGTTGAAGTAAGAAAAGATCAAACGAATGACGAAGTACTTCAATGGGTAACATTCCAGCTAGAAGAAGAAACTTACGGCATCAATGTAATGCAAGTTCGTGAAGTACTGCGTTACAGTGAGATTGCTCCGGTACCAGGTGCTCCTGACTACGTGCTAGGTATTATTAACCTACGCGGTAACGTTGTTACTGTTATCGACACTCGCTCTCGCTTTGGTTTAGTGCAAGGTGAAATCACGGATAATACGCGTATCATCGTTATTGAATCTGAGCGTCAAGTTATTGGCATCCTGGTTGATAGCGTTGCTGAAGTGGTTTACCTACGTTCTTCTGAAATCGATACAACACCAAGTGTTGGTACTGATGAAAGCGCGAAGTTCATCCAGGGCGTTAGCAACCGCGATGGCAAGCTGCTTATCTTAGTAGATCTAAACAAACTACTAAGCGAAGACGAATGGGATGAGATGGCTCACCTATAATGTTTGAAGCGCTTCCTTTAAGCCCTGCTGCACTGATCGCTGGAGTTGGGGTTTTTACGTTATTCATTGTGGTTTTGATTAGCAAAGTAAAAAGTGCGATTCAAAAGCAATTAGACCAGTCACGTCTGCAAGTTCGAAACTTGGACAAAGAGCTACAAAAGTCGAGTAAGCAATTACTAGAAGTTCGCTCGGTTGTGGTTGGCCTTGGCCAGAAAGTGACTGAACAACAAGATCTAATCAAACACCTGAATGAACGTATTGTCGAGCTGGAACATGCGGATACCGATGGACGTTTGTACACTCGTGCAACGAAAATGGTTCAGCTTGGCGCTGGGATTAACGAGTTAATTGAAGAATGTGAATTACCTAAAGCTGAAGCTGAGCTGATGATGTCTCTGCAGAACAAGCTTGCCGGTAAAGAGAAAATTCCTTCATTACGAAGCGACCCTTCCTCGTTTGATGGGCATCCCACCGCCTCTCGTGATCGCAGGGATCCACCTCGACACCGTTAAATTGAGCGCTATTCGTGATAGACACATTCTGTTTGTCACACACTCCTCTAAAAAGAAGCTTCGGCTTCTTTTTTTGTGCCTGAGTAACTGTTTATAGAACGATGTTTATAAGTGCTTGTTACTATTGCAATATCTCATTTTTGGTCAGAATATATAAATTGTGATGCAGTAGTAACAGTTTCTTACCGACTTTGTTCTACTGAAAACGCCTAGTCCTGTTTTGTCACCAGATTGGTGTGCTACTATATCCCTCTCATTTCTCGACTAAATTTACCTATGCTAGAAGTCTCAAATTTAACTGCTATTCGTGACGAAAGGGTTCTGTTTGAATCGTTGTCTTTTCAATTGAAGCCAGGAGAATTGGTTCAAGTTGAAGGTCGAAACGGTACAGGAAAAACGACGCTCCTTAGGATTATCACTGGTTTAGGTGATCGTGATGAAGGCACTATTTCTTGGGATGGCGAGCCAATCGAATCAAGTCGAGATGTGTATCATCAAAACCTGCTTTTTCTTGGCCATCAAACTGGTGTAAAGCGCGAGCTTAGCGCTTATGAGAACCTCAGTTTCTACCAGTCAATTCATTGTGGCGAAACGAACAAGGAAGAGCTTTATCAGGCGCTTGCTCAGGTAGGGCTTGCTGGCCGAGAAGATGTGCCTGCGGGTCAGTTGTCTGCAGGCCAACAACGTCGCGTAGCTTTAGCTCGTCTTTGGTTGAGTAAGCAGATGTTGTGGATTCTCGATGAACCGTTGACTGCGATTGATAAGCAGGGCGTTAAGGTTCTAGAATCGCTTTTTTCTCAGCATGCGGATAACGGTGGGATTGTGTTACTCACTACTCACCAAGATATGTTTGCTGATAGCCCGAAACTAAGAAAAATAAAGTTGGGTGAGTAATATGATCTCTTCAATGACCACGATTATCCGACGTGAGCTGCTTATCGCTTTTCGACGCCAGGCGGATATCTTTAACCCGCTATGGTTCTTCATTATTGTGATTACACTTTTTCCTTTGAGTATTGGTCCAGAGCCCAACTTACTTGCACGTATTGCCCCGGGTATTGTTTGGGTTGCCGCGTTGCTCTCTGCATTGCTTTCTCTTGAGCGTCTTTTCCGTGATGATTTTCAAGATGGTGCACTTGAACAAATGATGCTCATGCCCATCCCGTTGCAGTTAGTAATATTGTCCAAGGTCATAGCACACTGGTTATTGACTGGGTTACCATTAATTTTAATTAGCCCATTATTGGCTGTCTTGTTGTCATTAGATTTTGACACTTGGCTCTCTGTCGTAATGACTTTGCTTGTCGGAACGCCAGTCTTGAGCTTTATCGGTGCGATCGGTGTTGCTTTGACGGTTGGGTTACAGAAGGGCGGGGTGTTACTGAGCCTGCTAATTTTGCCGTTGTACATCCCTATTTTGATTTTCGCAACGTCAGCGATTGACGCTGCGGCGTTGGGCGTTGCCTACAATGGTCAATTAGCGATTCTTGGCGCCATGTTGATGGGTGCGATGACGCTAACTCCTTTTGCAATCAGTGCCGCACTTCGTGTGAGTGTGAACTGATAACGGTACCAGTATCGTATAGCTAAAGTGAACCAAAGTGTTCGATGAGACTCATAGAGTCAGCAAAACAGATAGCAGAACAAATATATTATTATAATTATAGCTTTAGTAGCTGTAAGCAATATGAAGTAAGAGTGAGATTACAAATGTGGAAATGGCTCCATCCCTATGCCAAAGCAGAAACGTCATACCAGCTTGCTGGTAAACTTCTGCCGTGGTTCTCAATCCTAGCGCTATTGTGTCTATCCGTCGGTACGGTGTGGGGCCTCGCGTTCGCCCCTTCTGATTATCAACAGGGTGATAGTTTCCGAATTATCTACATTCACGTTCCTTCTGCCATTTGGTCGATGGGCGTATATATGTCGATGGCGATCGCAGCGTTCATTGGATTGGTATGGCAGGTAAGACTATCTGACATGGCGGCATTGGCGATGGCACCGATAGGCGCTGTGTTTACCTTTATCGCACTACTGACTGGTGCCGTTTGGGGTAAGCCAATGTGGGGCGCTTGGTGGGTTTGGGATGCACGCCTAACCTCAGAGTTGATCCTTCTTTTCCTATATCTCGGTGTTATTGCACTACATCACGCGTTTGATGACCAAAAAACAGCAGCTAAAGCGGCTGGTATTTTGGCTATTGTCGGCGTGATTAACCTCCCTATCATTCACTTCTCGGTAGAGTGGTGGAACACACTTCATCAAGGTGCGACGATCACTAAGTTCGCAAAACCTTCGATTTCAAGTGACATGTTATGGCCGCTTCTTCTTAACATCTTCGGCTTCGCTTTTTTCTTTGGAGCTCTGACTATGATTCGTTTCCGTAACGAAATCATTAGCAAAGAAAGTCATCGTCCATGGGTTCGCAAGCTTGCGGCTGATAAAGCGTAGTAGGAAGGTAATTATGTATTTTGAATCTTTGAGTGATTTTTTTGCTATGGGTGGTTACGCCTCCTACGTATGGGGCGCATTTGGAATCACATTTTTCTCGATGATCGTCTTACTTGTTGTAAGCATTCGTCGTGGTAACCAGTTACTAACGGAAGTACGAGCTAAAGTAGACCGTCAAGCTCGTATCGATGCAGCAAAAAATATGGAGAACACTCTATGAACCCAAGACGCAAAAAGAGACTGAGCATTGTCTTAGCGATCTTTTTTGGTATCAGTGCAACTGTTGGATTGATTGTCTATGCACTAAACCAGAACATGGATCTGTTCTACACGCCAACTGAACTTGTGAACGGTAAAGATGGTAAGAAACCTGAAGTTGGTCAGCGCCTACGCATTGGTGGCATGGTTGTCGTTGGTTCTGTGAACCGTGATAACGAATCATTGCGAGTTAGCTTCGATTTAGCTGATGTCGGCCCCAAAGTAACAATTTTATACGATGGTATCCTTCCAGATCTTTTCCGTGAAGGCCAAGGTATTGTTGCTCAAGGTGTCTTGAAAGACGCAACGACAATCGAAGCGTTTGAGGTGTTGGCGAAGCACGATGAAGAGTACATGCCTTCTGAAGTTGCGGAAGCAATGAAGAAAACACATGAGCCTTTGCAATACACGACTGAACAAAAAGAAGGAAAAGCTCAATGATAGCCGAGATCGGCCATTTTGCGATGATCCTGTCCTTGGGACTTGCATTGCTGCTAAGCGTGCTCCCATTGTATGGAGCCGCTCGAAACAACACGTTACTGATGAACAGCGCACGACCTTTGTCGTGGGGCATGTTCGGATTCTTAGCGATTTCGTTCTTTATCTTGTGTTACGCGTTTTACACAAATGATTTTACGATTCAATACGTTGCAAGTAACTCAAACAGCCAACTGCCTTGGTACTATCGAATTACGGCCGTTTGGGGTGCACACGAAGGTTCATTGCTGCTTTGGGTGCTTATCCAAGCTGGTTGGACGGTAGCGGTAGCGACATTTAGCCGAGGTATGCCTCAAGAGTCTGTAGCTCGCGTATTGGGTATCATGGGCGTGATTACTGTCGGCTTCTTACTGTTCATTACCGTAACGTCTAACCCATTCCTGCGAACACTGCCTTTCTTCCCTGTTGATGGCCGTGACTTGAACCCGCTACTGCAAGATCCGGGCTTGATTATTCACCCGCCGATGCTTTACATGGGTTATGTAGGTTTCTCAGTCGCTTTCTCTTTTGCTATCGCTTCTTTAATGAGTGGTCGTTTGGATACGGCTTGGGCTCGTTGGTCTCGTCCTTGGACTATTGCGGCTTGGTTATTCCTAACAATTGGTATCGCGCTAGGTTCTTGGTGGGCTTACTACGAACTTGGCTGGGGTGGCTGGTGGTTCTGGGATCCAGTAGAAAACGCATCGTTCATGCCTTGGCTAGCAGGTACAGCGCTAATGCACTCGCTTGCGGTTACAGAAAAACGCGGTACGTTTAAAGCTTGGACAGTACTACTTGCAATCTCTGCATTCTCGTTGAGCTTACTAGGCACTTTCTTAGTGCGTTCGGGCATCTTGGTGTCGGTTCACGCGTTTGCGTCGGATCCGGCTCGTGGTATGTTCATTCTAGGCTTCTTGGTATTCGTTATCGGTGGTTCACTATTGCTGTTTGCGGTGAAAGGTGCATCAGTACGTGTTCGCGGTAACTTCGATCTAGCCTCCCGTGAAAACGCACTGCTAGGTAACAACATCCTGTTGATTGCTGCGCTAGTGGTGGTGTTAGTCGGTACTCTACTACCACTTGTTCACAAACAGTTAGGTTTGGGCTCGGTATCTATCGGTGCGCCATTCTTCGATATGCTGTTCTTCTGGTTAATGATTCCGTTCTCGTTCCTATTGGGTATCGGTCCTCTTATCCGTTGGAAGCGTGACAACTTATCTAAGCTTGTTAAGCCGATGGTAATTTCAGGTGTACTCTCGTTAGGATTGAGTGCGCTATTGGTTACGATACTAGCTGATCGTTTCAGTGGTACTGCTTTTGCTGGTTGGGTGATGGCATTCTGGATCATCTCCATGCATGGCTTCGAACTGCATGAGCGCGCGACTCACCGTCATACATTTATGAAAGGTCTGACTAAGCTACCACGCAGTCACTGGGCTATGGTGTGTGGTCACATTGGTTTAGCGGTCACTGTAATTGGTATCGCGATGGTACAGAATTACAGTATCGAACGTGATGTTCGTCTAGCTCCAGGGCAGAGTTATCAGCTTGAAGGATATGATTTCTTATTCACGGGTGTTCGAGATAAAGACGGTCCAAACTACGATGGTTACATTGCTGACTTTGAAATCACAAAACAAGGTAAGTACGTCAACACACTTCATGCAGAAAAACGCTTTTATAGCACTGCTAAGTCTATGATGACAGAGGCAGCAATTGACCGTGGGTTAACTCGTGACCTTTACATCGCTATGGGTGAACGTTTAGACGACAACAAATCTTGGGCTGTTCGTATTTACTACAAACCATTTGTGCGTTGGATTTGGGCGGGCTCTTTGATCATGGCAATAGGTGGTATTGTTGCTATCAGTGATCGTCGTTACCGCTTCCGTAAACCATCCAAAAAGTCGGCCAAAGAACAGGAGATTTAACTCGAATGAGCAAAAAGATTTTATTCATTCCATTAATTGCGTTTATGGTTCTAGCCGGAATATTTGCAACACAATTGATGCGCAACCAGTCGGGTGATGACCCGACTAAACTTGAATCAGTGTTAATTGGTAAGCCTGTACCCAAGTTTGATTTAGAAGACTTAGAGCAACCAGGCAAGCTTCATGACCAAGCTATTTTTAAAGGCGAACCGCTGTTACTAAATGTTTGGGCAACTTGGTGTCCCACTTGTTATGCAGAGCATTCTTACTTAAATCAGCTTGCTGACAAGGGCGTTAAGGTTATTGGTTTAAACTATAAAGATGAACGTAATAAGGCTTTGGGGTGGCTAAAAGAGTTGGGGAACCCATATCTGATTAGCCTATTCGATGGTAACGGCATGTTAGGCCTAGATCTTGGCGTTTATGGTGCTCCGGAGACTTTCCTAATCGACGCTAACGGTGTCGTCCGCTATCGCCATGTGGGTGATGTTAACCCAACGAACTGGGCATCGACGCTTGAGCCGATGTACAACAAGTTGTTAGAGGAAGCGAAATGATCAAGAAGGCTCTGATTACTTTATTTGCTACGTTTGCGATTTCAGCGACTGTGTTTGCTGCGCCTATTGAACTTCATGAATTCGATAATGCTGACCAAGAACAGCAGTTTAAAGAGCTCAGCAACACGCTGCGTTGTCCTAAATGTCAGAACAACACGATTGGTGATTCGAATGCTGAATTAGCGGTCGACTTGCGTCAAAAAGTGTACGAGATGACAAAAGATGGTAAGTCGAAGCAAGACATCATTGATTACATGATTGCTCGTTACGGTAACTTCGTTACTTACAACCCGCCACTAACACTTGCGACTTCGATCCTTTGGATTGGTCCATTTGCAGTGGTTGTGTTTGGATTTGGCTTGATCATTTTACGAAGCAGAAAGTCAAAATCACAAGCGGCAACAGAGTCAGACAAAGACTGGGATGCAGACAAAGAAGCACGTTTAAAAGCGTTACTCGATGAAGAGAACGACGGAGATAAACAGTAATGACTCTATTTTGGGTTTCGACCATTATCCTTTCGCTAGCGGCAATCTTGATGATTGTTCTGCCGTTTATCAATAAAAAGGCAAACAACGATGATGTACTTCGTGATGAGTTGAACAAAGCATTCTACAAAGATCGTCTTAATGAGTTAGAAGTAGAGGCAGAGGAAGGGCTTGTTGATAACCAACAGGAGCTGATCGCTGATTTGAAACAATCTCTGCTTGACGATGTTCCTGTTAAACAAGAAATTAAAAAGACTCATATCTCAACGCTTGTCGTGGTTGTTCCGTCAATTATCTTGGTTGTTGCAGTTGCCTTCGGTATGTACTTTAAATTTGGTGCGCTAGACAAAGTGCAACACTGGCAAGAAGTCACTAGTAATCTTCCTGAGCTGTCTAAAAAGTTGATGTCATCAGAAGGTGGTACGCTAACCGACGATGAGCTAGAAGATTTGACACTAGCACTACGTACTCGCTTGCATTACCAACCAAAAGATTCAACGGGTTGGCTGTTACTAGGTCGTATTGCGCTAGCTAACCGTGATGCACAAACCGCTATTGATGCGATGGAGCGTGCTTATAAGCTAGAGCCTAAGGACGAAGACGTTCAACTGGGCTTTGCACAAGCACTGATGTTGTCTCCTGATGAGGCAGGGCAAAACCAAGCTCGCTTGCTTCTAAGTCGTTTGGTTCAAAACGATTACGTTGATCTTCGTGTTTTCTCGCTACTCGCATTCGATGCATTTGAGCGTCAAGATTACCCAGGTGCGGTTAAGTACTGGAGTATCATGCAACAGATGATCGGTCCACAAGACAGCCGTTACGAAATGCTTTCTCGCAGTATCGAAAGTGCTCAGAAGAAAATGGGTGATGCGATGGGTGTTGGTCAAGGCAAGAGTGTGGCAGTGACACTTGAACTTTCCGCTGATGTGGATGCCGACCCTAAGTCAGTGCTCGTTGTCTCTGTGCACCGAGCGGATGGCTCACGTATGCCCATTGCTGCGGCACGTTATCCGCTGGGTTCATTCCCTCGTACAGTTGTACTTGATGACGGTAATAGCATGATCCAAGGTCTAAAGTTGTCTAGTCTTGATACTTTGATGGTGAGAGCGAGGCTTGATTCTGATGGTGATGTCTCAACCCGAGATGGTGATTGGTATGGGGAAAGTAAAGTGGTGGAATTGGGTACGCCAGTAACAATTAACATCAACAAGCAATATTAATTGGCATTTTGCATAGGGGGTAGCTATTCCGATTTTTATATAAACGGTATAGACTTACGCCAACAATTGAGGCCAGCGATTGCTGGCCTTTTTATTATTCCTTATGGAAAGGTGATATGTCTGTCAGTGTTTTAAGACTCTCGAGTTTACTCTTTATCGCAAGCCTTACGGTGGGCTGCTCTAGTGCGCCAGATGAAAGCAATAATAATCTTGAAACCTCTGAATACGTCGAAGATTCCCACCCTAATGATCCTTTTGAAGGTTTCAACCGAGCGATGTGGACGATCAATTATGACTACTTAGATCCTTATTTGGTTCGGCCGGTGTCTGTCGCTTATGTTGATTACACACCTGCCCCCATTCGCACAGGGATCTCCAATTTTCTCGCCAATTTAGACGAACCAGCCAGTATGGTAAATAACTTACTAATGGGTAATGGCAGAAAAGCAGTTGACCATTTTAATCGTTTTTGGATTAACTCGACGTTTGGTTTGTTAGGTTTGATTGATATTGCCAGCGAAGCCGGGGTCACCAAATATGATGATAAATCTTTCTCTGATGCAATTGGTCATTACGGGGTAGGAAATGGGCCGTATTTTATGGTGCCAGGTTATGGTCCTGTCACGACTCGTGAAGTGACGAGTCAGGTGGACAGCCTCTATGTGCCTCTGTCTTTGTTGAACGTTTGGGCTGGTCTGGGCAAGTGGGCCTTTGAAGGGATGGAAACACGTGCTCAGTTAGTATCTCAAGAAGCCTTGTTAGATGACTCTCCAGATCCATACGCGTTAACACGTGATGTCTACATCCAACGCCGTGATTTTAAAGCTGAGATTGAACTAGAAGAGGTGGATCTTGAAGAAGAAGATTTCATCGATGGTTATCTAGACGACTACTAGATTTAGATGTAGAAAAGCGATAAAAGAAAGGCTCGATGTTATATTAATATCGAGCCTTTTTACTGCTTATGACTTTAGTTTAAGTCAGAAAGATTAGAAGCGGTAGTTAGCTTGTACACCAACTAGCCAGATGCTACCAGTCACTTCACCTTCGAAGCTGCCGCCAAATAAATCCGCAGCGGCATCACTTTCATGCATCTTAGCATCTTTCGCTAGAATATAAGTGAAACCAGCATCTAGTGTTAGTTGTTCAGACCATTGGTAGCCAGCACCAATACTCAACCAAGTACGGTCTGTTTCAGGAATCGTCGCAGTGCGGTGCTCTTCGCTTACCGCTGAAGTGTCGTAGGCGATACCAGAACGCAGAGCCAGTTTAGGTGTCATTTGGTAAGTGGTACCAAGTGCAAAGCGGTAGTTGTCTTCCCAGTTTTCTTCTTTGATATCTTGAGTTCGAGCTTGGCCGAATTCAGGAATGTTTGCAACTAGCTCTTTAAAGCTGCTCCAGTTGGTCCAGTTAACGCTCGCGTGAACGGCTACCTTATCGGTAAGTTGGTGGAAACTTGCCAGTTCCGCTGTAGCTGGTAAAGCTAGTTCCATTGAGCCGTTGTATTTTGACTTCACGGGAGAACCTAAAGCACCAGCAACAGCATCAAAAGCGACACCGTTAGCGTGGCCTTCAAGCGTTAGGTCTACTTCTGACTTGTAGGTAAAGCCTAAGCGGTTGTTTTCATTGATTTGCCAAGCTGTACCAACTTGCCAGCCCCACGCTGTGTCATCACCTTCCATGTATTTTAAAGTGGTACCAGCTAATGGCGATTGAGTGCTAGCAACAGCACCAAAGCTACCTTCAGCCATTACGTAGCGAATACCGCCGCCAATAGATACGCTTTCAAGTACTTGGTAAGCGGCGTTCAGGTTTAGCTCCATACTTTTAACGCTTGCTTCGTTACCGTGGTTTGCGCCACCAAAATCTTTGCCTAAGTCTGTTTCCATGCCGTAGTTAGTACCAGCAGCAAAACCTAGTGCAAACTTGTCGTTGTACTTATGAGAAACATAAAAGTTTGGGATCACTGCGCTATGTGCAAAATCACTAGAGTTAGATGGGGATTTAGCACCTGTAAAAGCAGAAGTTGATGTACCGTCGATATCAATATTTGGATCTACATAGATACCTCCAACTGAAACTTGAGTACCTTCTAGGTAAGTTAGCATTGCAGGGTTACGCCATTGTGCGTCTGCACCGTCAGCCATTGCTGCTTCACCAGCGTATGCACGGCCTAGGCCTGTTGCAGAGTATTCTGCCAGTTGAAAGCCTGCTGCTTGAGTCACAGTAGAGGTTGAAAGTAGTCCAACTGCCACTGCAGTAGATAAAGGAGTCTTATTCATTTTCATTATTATGTTCGCTGAATTATAAGTATTTAGTGTCACGATTCTACTTTTAGAGTTATTACTTTAAAAATGAAATTCGATTAAAACAGTATTTTAGCGATTAAATGATGAAATATAACTGATTATTAGTTTAATAGTCTGAATGTTTCGAGTGTGTTATCGAATTTGAGCGTACACTTGTAGCAATAAATAGCCTGTGTAGGCTACAGCTGTAAGCTTAAATCGATGTTGGTCAGTGGCTTAGATAATAAAAAAGGGTCGCATAAAGCGACCCTTTTGGATTTGAAATAAGACTGGTGCTAGAATCTGTGCGTGTATTGAACACCAAATAACATAGCAGTAGCTTTAGTTGTCGTATTTAGACTTAAACCACCATTTTCTGCGCCACCGTTGATCGTATCTTCAACTTTTACGTCTTCACCAAGTAGGTATGTGAAGCCAAGGTCAAGTGTTTGGTCTTTGTTGAAGTGATAGCTTGCACCAGCTGAGAACCATTGACGGTCTGAATCTGGTACTGAAACAGAAGTTAGTGAGTCTTGAACGCCTTCATCGAACATATATCCGATACGCGCTTCCCAATTTTGGTTGATGTAATAAGTACCACCGATTGAGTAGTGGTAAGTGTCTTTCCACTTGTAATCTTTGATATTGGTACCGTCAGTAGTTACTAGTGAATCAAAGTCACTCCAACTAATGTATTGGATGCTGTAGTGTACGGCAAACTTAGTGTTTTCGATACGGTGGTAACCAGAAAACTCAGCCATTGAAGGTAATGGCATTTTAAGGTCGCCAATATTATCGTTACCTTGGTAAGAAACTGTGCCACTTGCTTCGATTTCTGGGCTGTAATGGTAGCTTAAACCGAAACGGTTGTTTTCATTAAGTTCGTAAACTGTACCTACATTGAAACCTACCCCCCAGCCTGATGCGTCTACGTCCATCAAGTTTTGAGTCGTTTGGCCTACAGGAGTAAAGTTAACACCGTCAGGAGTGGTAAGAACATTCATCGTACTGTCGCGCTTTAGTTCGCCTTGACCATAAATGATGTCTAAGCCAGCACCAATGCTCCATTGCTCGTTGATACGATAAGAACCAGCGATAAGCAGATTTACAGAGCTTACGTTGGTAGTACCACCAAACGCGTCAGCACCAGGAACGACGGTAGTGCCGGCAGGAGATTTAATTACGCTACCTGTACCAGCGCCCCAGCTGTTACCGAACTCATTAGTTGTACCAAAGTTAGAGTAAGCTCCGAAACCAACTGCAAACTTTTCATTGAGAGGAACCGCAACATACAGGTTAGGAACAACTGATGTTGCATCGTTTGTTGTGTCGTCAATAGATTGAGAGCCTTGAGGTGACGAATATGTTGTACCTTTGACTTCAACTTCGGAGTCTATAACGTTAAAGCCCAATGAAACTTCGGTGCGGTCGAATAATGCAAGAGCTGCTGCATTACGAGCCATTGCTGAAGCGTTATCTGCGATTACTGCATCACCAGCGAAAGCACGGCCAAGACCAGTTGCTGATTGTGAGTTGAGTTGGAAACCTGCTGCCATCGCTTGCGAAGACGCCAGTGTAATTGTTACTGCTAAAAGAGACTTTTTAAACAGACGCGTGTTGTTGGTAGTCATTCATTTATTCCTTTATATATCCGCCTCTACAGGGCGATTAATTTGAGCAATTGCTCATGGTGGCTGATCCTATTCGCAAGTATACGATATACAAATCCGACCATTGGAAAATTTGAGTGGAAAATTATGGAAATGACGCCTATCTGACACGAAAGTGGTGGGAAATGCTTCTTTTTAGAGTTTTAACTCTATAGGTATTGATGATGTGAATGGTCTTTTTGTTTATTTATAAGTAAAGCCCAGCAATATCAATAATATAGTTGCTGGGCCTTTTATGATGGGGCTTTGAAAGCGAATTAGCTCATCGGTTTGATCATTTTCGTCAGCTTTTCTGAGATTTTAGAAACATCCTCGCCATTTTCACCAACGAGTATCAAACTGCTGTTATCAATCGGTGTTACCGAACCTGACATTCCTTTTTCGTCAAAGTCGACCGGTTTGTCAGACGGGATGCTAGTCAGAAATAGCGTAACTTTGCCTTTTTCACCCTGGAATACCATGTGCACTGCATCAGACTTCCCAAAACCGCAATGGTTCAGGTAATAGACGTGGTATGGGAAAGTTTCATCAAACTGAAAAGCAAATGGGTTCATTTTCGCATTGATTTGCTGTGATGTAACTTGTTCATCGATGGTGCTGACAAAGCTTTTTTCATCGATAACATGTTTCATCGCTGTATCAGCCAAGCTTGCTTGAGCTGGAGAGACTAACGCATTTCCCCAGTTAACTTGGCCAACCAATAAACCAGCAACAAATGCTACCGAGGCAGCCATTGCCATTGCTCGTCTCGCAAATGTAGGCCTTACTACTTTGCTTTCTTCGCGTGAGGTTTGATTGAACAGGATGCGATCAGCAAGATCATCTGGCACGTCTACATTCATTGCAGAGTGGATCTGTTTATCAAGCGATAGTACGTCATCTAAAAAGTGACTGTTAGCTTCGCTATTCGCAGCCGCATCAACAATATCTTGTGTGCGCTGTTTAGGTTCCGACAATACACGACGACGAAATTCTAAATCATCCATTATGCTGCCCCCTCTCTGCTTCTTCTGTATCCAGCATCTCTTTTAATTGGTTTCGAGCTCTGAATAAACGTGTCATCACCGTGTTTTTGTTGAGGTCGAGAATGTCCGCGATCTCGTCACCACTAAAACCGCCAATCACTTGTAAAAATAGAGGTTCACGGTAATCAATTTCAAGTTTCATGATCTGGACTTGCAACCATTGGTATTGATGGTGTGGGTCATCGCTGACACTGGCATCATTGCCATGATCGTCGATATCAACCAGATCAAACTGTTTGCGTTCAAAACGTCGAGCATTCTCGCGGCGCAAGATAGTAATCAGCCAAGACTTCGCGGCTTTTTCATCTTGTAGGCTATCGAGTGATTTCCAAGCACGAAGGCAAGTTTCTTGCACTAGATCTTCGGCAATGCTTTTGTCTTTGCATAACCAAAAGGCGTAGCGAAAGAGGTCACGGTGATAGGCACGTACGAGTGCTTCGTATTTTCTTTGTTTGTCCATATCAGAGTTGACCGGACGCTTGGCTTTTTTCTTTCCAAACATTTTTATTATTGACACACGAGCCTCCATAATTGCTCTGCGTATAGCTGTCCTCTATACGTTGTGCTTCGTTTTATAATCTGTTTCGTCTTTAGAGCGTATGAGCGGCAGGAAATCGTAAAATCACATTAAAATTGATCTACTTCAAAATCTAAGCCCCTGAAAAAGTTATATTACGCCTTGTCGTCTAGTTAGTCATTGGTGGCTAGCATGTTGAGCAAGACGGCACTTCCTTTTGAAGGCTGACTTTACTTTCTCCTAATCAGGAAACTGATTATTTCAATTGGCGTTAAGTTAATTGCTTTATACACATTCCGACCACACAGTACTGTGTGGTTTTTTTTGCCTCAAGAAAACCCATCTCCTACACCGCTATAACAGTCTTTACTCGCAATACTTTAGCATCTTACGACAACCTTTCACCCCAAAAGGTTCGCCTGAATTTGCAGTTATATTTTCAGACAGTGAGATACTCGTATCACGTTTATTTAAACGCTCGTTTGATTTAATTAACAACTTCTTTACAATGCTTCAGGTCAGACCTCTTAACTTTAAGGAGAAACCATGGGCAAACAGGAAGTCAAAACGCGTTCTGGAGAACGTGTTGCCGTTGTCGCTGGATTACGAACCCCATTCGCTCGTCAGAGCACCGAATTTAGTCAAGTACCTGCGGTCGACTTAGGCAAAATGGTTGTGAGCGAAATGCTTGCAAGAACTGATGTCGATCCTGCGCTTATCGAACAAGTCGTGTTCGGCCAAGTAGTGCAAATGCCAGAAGCACCGAATATCGCGCGTGAAATCGTGTTGGGCACAGGCATGGATATCAATACTGATGCCTACAGTGTGACTCGAGCATGTGCGACCAGCTTCCAAGCTGCAGTTAATGTGACTGAAAGCATTATGGCTGGCACGATTGATGTCGGCATTGCTGGTGGTGCAGATTCTTCTTCTGTATTGCCGATTGGTGTTTCTAAAAAGCTTGCCGCTAACTTGTTAGCGCTGAGCAAAACGAAAACCATGGGCCAAAAGCTGAAAATCCTCAAAACACTTTCAGTGAAAGACTTGATGCCAGTTCCGCCAGCGGTTGCTGAATACTCGACTGGTTTATCGATGGGCCAAACCGCTGAGCAGATGGCAAAGACACACGGTATTACTCGTGAAGCTCAAGATGCACTTGCTCACCGTTCTCACTCTTTGGCTTCTCAAGCATGGAAAGAAGGCAAGATTAAAGATGAAGTAATGACGGCATTTCCGGCACCGTACAAAAAATACCTAGCGGAAGATAACAACATTCGTCATGACTCTACGGTTGAAGGTTACGCCAAACTTCGTCCTGCGTTCGATAGAAAATACGGCAGTGTGACTGCTGCGAATGCAACGCCGCTAACTGATGGCGGTGCAGCTGTGATGTTGATGCGCGAAGGCAAAGCGAAAGAACTAGGCTTAGAAGTATTGGGTTATATTCGTGGCTATGCGTTCTCCGCTATTGGTGTTGAAACGGATATGCTTATGGGCCCAACGTACGCGACCTCGCAAGTATTGAAAAACACTGGCTTAGAGCTATCGGACCTTACGCTTATCGAGATGCATGAAGCCTTTGCAGCTCAAGTTCTAGCGAATGTGAAGATGTTTGCGAGTGATGAGTTCGCACAGAAGAATCTTGGCCGTGATAAAGCGATCGGTGAGATTGATATGGATAAGTTCAACGTGCTGGGCAGTTCAATTGCTTACGGTCACCCGTTTGCAGCAACTGGTGCACGTATGATGACTCAAACGTTACGTGAATTAAAACGTCGCGGTGGCGGCTTGGCACTGAATACAGCATGTGCAGCTGGTGGTTTAGGTGCAGCAATGATCTTGGAGGTAGAATAATGTCTACGACTCTTGATGCAACAATAGAAAAAGAAGTAGTCACTAACGCGGAGTCAACTCCAGTGACTGAAGCACCGAAAAAGAAAGCGACCGCATTCTCTCTTAACATCGATGACCAAGACATTGCTTGGCTTGCGATTGATGTACCAGGCGAGAAAATGAACACGCTACAAGCGGCTTTTGCTGAAGAGATGAAAGCCATCTTTGAACAGCTAAAAGAAAAACAAAGCCGCGTTAAAGGCCTAATTGTTCATTCTCTTAAGCCAGATAACTTTATCGCTGGTGCTGATGTTCGAATGCTGGATGCGTGTAAAACCGCTGATGAAGCACAATCTCTAGCGCGCCAAGGTCAGGAGATGTTCCAAGCGTTGTCTGATCTTCCTTACCCAGTTGTTGCTGCAATTCACGGCCCATGTCTTGGTGGTGGTTTAGAGCTCGCATTAGCGTGTGACTACCGTGTATGTACCGATTCTGATAAGACGCGCCTTGGTTTACCTGAAGTTCAGCTAGGTTTACTGCCAGGTTCTGGCGGTACACAACGCTTACCTCGTTTAATTGGTTTGCTACCGTCACTCGATCTTATTCTTACCGGTAAGCAACTGCGCGCTAAGAAAGCGAAATCGCTTGGTGTTGTAGATGCTTGTGTGCCAGATACTATTTTGCTTGAAGTAGCGCAAAGCTATGTTGAAAAGAATACTGGCAGCAAAAAAGGCAAGCGTCTTGCTTCTACGAGCCAAGCTTCGACTAAAGAGAAGTTGATCTCTCGCAATAGTCTTGGTCGTAAAGTGATTTTCGAACAAGCTACCAAGAAGACCAATCAGAAAACTCGTGGTAACTACCCAGCAGCTGACGCGATTCTCGATGTGATTCGTTACGGCCTAGAAAACGGCTTTGAAAAAGGTCTTCAGTATGAAGCGAAGCGTTTCTCTGAACTGGTCATGACTTCTGAGTCAAAAGCACTTCGTTCTATCTTCTTTGCTACTACTGAAATGAAGAAAGAACACGGTGCAGATGCAGAACCCAAAGCGGTTAAGCGTGTTGGCGTTTTAGGCGGTGGTCTTATGGGCGCAGGTATTAGCCATGTGAGTGTAGCGAAAGCAAAAGTACCGGTTCGTATTAAAGACGTATCAAATGATGGTGTCTTAAACGCACTTAACTACAACTACAAGTTATTCGATAAGCAGCGTAAGCGTCGTATTCTGAGCCGTGCAGGTCTTGAAAGTAAGATGCTTCAGCTTTCTGGCGGTATCGACTTCACGAGCTTCAACCATACTGATGTTGTAATCGAAGCGGTGTTTGAAGATCTAGACCTTAAGCAGTCTATGGTTGCAGACATTGAACAAAATGCGAAGCCTGAGACTATCTTCGCGACGAATACTTCATCACTGCCAATCCATAAGATTGCAGAGAAAGCGCAGCGCCCTGAAAATGTGGTAGGTCTTCATTACTTCAGCCCTGCAGAGAAAATGCCGCTAGTTGAGGTTATCCCTCATGAAACAACGTCAGAAGCGACTATTTCGACGGTAGTGGCATTAGCGAAGAAACAAGGCAAAACACCGATTGTTGTCAAAGACACGGCAGGTTTCTACGTAAACCGTATTCTTGCTCCATACATGAATGAAGCGGCGCATCTGCTACTGGCGAATGAGCCGATTGAAAAACTGGATAGTGCACTGCTAGATTTTGGTTTCCCGGTTGGCCCAATTACCTTGCTAGATGAGGTAGGCGTGGATATTGGTGCTAAGATCATCCCGATTCTAGTCAATGAGTTAGGTGACCGTTTCCAAGGCCCTGATGTGTTCGACATTCTTCTGAATGACAACCGTAAAGGCCGTAAGAGTGGTAAAGGTTTCTACACTTACAAGGGTAAGAAGAAGGAAGTCGACAAGTCTGTTTATAAGTTACTTAAGCTGCAACCTGAGCCTAAGCTAAGTGTTAACGATATCGCAATGCGTTGTGTGTTGCCTATGCTGAATGAAGCGGTTCGTTGTCTAGATGAAGGTATTATCCGTAGCCCTCGTGATGGCGATATTGGTGCTATCTTCGGTATTGGTTTCCCTCCATTCCTGGGCGGTCCGTTCCGTTACATGGACCAAATTGGTATTAAGTCACTGGTTGAGATGATGAACGACTTTGCTGTGAAGTACGGTGATCGTTTCGCGCCATGTGATGGTCTACTGGCGCGTGCTGGTCTAGATGAATCTTTCTACAAGTAATTTTCTAGTACGCTAACTATTAAGTCCGTATCAAGCGATTGATGCGGGCTTTTTGTTTCTGGGCAGTGTGGAAGAAGTGAGATTCCTGACTCGGTCGTTCCTCCTTCTCGGGAATGATGGGGTAGTGATGTGTTCTGTCTGGTAGAGCTGGTCGGTGTGGGAGATTTTTTGACTCAGTTGTTCCTATTTCTCTAGAATGACGATAGAGAGATAGAAAGTAAGCTATTGCGTTGGTGAGACAGGTAATCAAACGCACCTCCATCAAAACTAATGTCATCCCCTAAAGCGACGAAGGTGCATAATAGGAGATCTGCTTTTGTGCTTTACCCAATAAAAAAGGTTGATGTTTTCACATCAACCTTTTGAATTGTTAGCCCGTTAATTAGCCCAGTTTAGTATCTTTCGGGCGCAACTGAAATTCATCAATAGAACCAATCTCGACACCTGCGGATAGTTTCTCTTCCTCGCTATGAGCGTTGCCGTGTGCGTGCATAATCAGTCGGTTAGCAGTACGTGGCTTAAGCTGACTAACCACAAAACGCATCATGTCTGAACGAGTGAGCCCTTTGAGCTCTTCTAGTACTAGCTCTCTCTGATTGAACTCCAAGTCCTTATTGCCTATCGCAACCCATAAACGCTGGGCACGCCCTCGCAATGTAGTATCTGGTGTTGATATTTGATTCCAAAGGCCTCGTTTACTGCTGTGCCATTGGTAATCGTTCAGCTCCAGCAACACCATGTAAAAGGCGTTGAGAAACTCATCGATTGAGACCAGTAAATCAGCTGGAGCCGCATTCGGCGATTGCACATAAAGCACAATGCCAGGGTGTCGATTCAGAGGCATATTGCCGGTACCCACCATGTAGCCCAGTTGTTGCTTGGTGCGTATTTCATGGAAGAACGTCGCCGACATCAAATGGTTAGCTAACGAATACAGTGCGATATTCTTAGGTGAAATATCAGGGCATTGATAGTAAACCACGATCGCTGAATCATCTTGATTGCAGACTACTTCACGCTGGAAGCTACCGTTTTCACCCAACATGATTAGCGGGCGCAAAGACTCTTCATAAGCCTGGTCTTGAACTCGTAGGGCATCCTTAAGTGTTTCAGCCATCTTGTGGGCATCAGCTTGTCGCCAGTCGCCATATACAAACATTTCAACATGAAGCTCGGCCAAAATAGCTTGAACAAATGAAGAGAGTTCATCGACTTCAATGGTTTCTAACGCTTCAATTAACACCGCATAAGGTGGGTTGTTGGGCTGTAAAATCCCCGTCATTGCGTTAAACAGTTGTGAAATTGGGCGGTCTTGCGACGCGTTATTCCAGTTTCTGAGAAGTTGATGCTTAATGGTTTCAAAGCGTGTTGGACTAAAGTCTCGCGCTTGAAAGCGCTCTAGGATCATATTTAGCAGTTGTGGCTGCTTTTCACTGAATCCAGAGAGTGTCAGTGTGACGCCACCTTGATGGGTATACATGTTGTAACCCATGCCCGCGATCTCAGCCTGATAGGTCTCTTTTTCCAGCGAATCTAGGAACATTTCGACACATAAGCGTGTCTTGACGATATTTCTTGGGCTCGCAACTGAATGTGGACTATCGATGGCAATATACACCACGCCTTTTGGGACTCTAAACCGGTGATCCTGTAGATGCCATAGCTTAAAACCATCGAGCTCTTGTAACAGCTGCGGATGCTCAGCGTCACCTTCAAGTTCTGCTGGGTCTAAGTCGTAGCAAATAAATGGATTTTTACCGGGGAGCTCAAACTGCCAACCGGGATTAATGCAGGTGAAGCATTGAATTTGCTCAGCTGTAAAAGGAGTCACTGAGTAAGGCGTAAAGTACCATTTTGCTTCTCTATCATACTCAAAACCTTTGGCAATAATGGTCGCACGCATATTGTCGACGGTTAAGTAAGGAAGCAGTGAACGTTGTAGATCTTCGTCGAAATGCGACATTTTATAGTCGCCATACACCACATCTTGCTGTTGATAGTGTTGCATGTTGATAACTAAATGGCTGACGACATCGAGCGGTCTTGCTGGCTCTTGAAAACGGAAAGCGGATTCTAAAACGGCACGTTTTTCAAGGTAACGCCACTCTTCAATCCCTCGTTCCTCAATCAACTTGATATATTGGAACACCGCTTGGATGATGTGGTCTGTTTTGGTTAAGCCGTCGATAGTTAGTGAGCAACTCACCGTGAAATCACGATAGTTACTGCCGCTAGCGCCACCGCCAGCAGAGAGTGATGTTATCCAGCCTTTCTCTTTGAGCTGTATCATCAAACTGCCTTCACCTTCGTAACCTAATAGGTGTGCGAAGAATGACAGTGGTTTGACACCGTAGTGTTCATCCATGCTCGGCATAGGGAAGGTTAAGGTCAGTCTGCGGACATCCTTGATCGGTTCTACGTGTACCTGAACTCCAGTACTCAATTCGCCAACAATTGGCACCTTAACCATTTTGCCTTGAAGGTTGTGATTGGGGATGGAGCTAAAGCGCTTCTCAACCCAGTTTTGCATATCATCTAATGGTTGATTGCCAGACAGCGTCAGGGTCATTAGGTCTGCAGAGTACTGCTGCTGGTGGAATGTGAGAATCTCTTCGCGAATGGTGAAGCCATTTCTGTCACCTAACGTATCGATATTACCGACAGAAAACTTCGAGAATGGGTGGTTGTGATTAACCAGCTCTTTGGTAACTTGATAAAGGCGTCGCGCATCGTCGTTGAGTTTCATCTTGTATTCAGAATCAACGGCTTGGCGCTCTTTATCTAGCGCTTCTTCGTTAAACAGAGGAGCAGTAAAGAATTGGCTAAATCGATCGAGGGCGCTCTCAAATGCATTTAATTCAACGTCAAAAAAGAAGCAGGTGTGCTCTGTTCCAGTCCAGGCATTATTGCTGCCACCATGTTGGCTGATAAAACTTTGGAACTCTCCGACCTTTGGATACTTTTCAGTTCCTAGAAATAGCATATGCTCTAGGTAATGTGCTAATCCTTCTCGGTCGGCAGGATCATCAAAGTGCCCGACATTAACGGCGAGTGCAGCTGCAGCTTTTTGAGCACTATGGTCTTGAACCAAAAGTACTCGCAATCCGTTATGTAAGGTGAGGTAACGGTATTGATGTTCATCATTGGGGCTTAAATGCACTGGAGCATCTCCGTAGAAGGTGGTTTTTAAATTATGTACCCGATGGTTCGACGTGCAAACCTTGTGATCATATTTTGGGATATGAAGTGCTTTTTGGGCGACTTCTGAATCACTTTGTCGATTTTTATCAGTGATTTATTTTCTTTTAACAAGATTGTTAAGAAAGTCGAACTCTTTAGCAAGTGACTTGATATAATTATTTATTTAGACTGCGGCTCCCTCTGGATTGAGGGCCAAACGCTAAGTAGCGTTTCGCTGATATGGGATATATCGACTTTCGAAATGTTACGTAGACAGGACTGAACATGAAAATATTCATAATGCGCCATGGTGAAGCAGAACATTTTGCTAACACGGACGCGGAACGAGCGTTAACTAAGCGCGGTAAAATGGCGTCTCTTGCGGTGGCTCAAGCTGCAAACGAGCAGGGCATTAGCGAGTTCGATAAAGTACTAGTGAGTCCATACTTGAGGGCACAAGAAACGTGGTTAGAGATCTCTCAGGCGTTTTCTGGAAAGAAAGTAGAAACCTGTGATGACATCACGCCTTATGGAATGTCTGACGATGTGTTTGATTTGGCCGTGGCAATGGCTGAAGTAGAAAAACTAGAGACCATTTTATTTGTTTCTCATTTACCTCTAGTGGGCTACTTAACTGCTGAATTTGCAACCGGTATGGCGCCACCGATGTTCCCAACATCAGGTTTAGCGTGTATTGAATTCGACCTTGAGACACAAAAAGGCGAGCTGCTGTGGAACATCAACCCATAATTTAGGGTTTGATAAGACATAGTGCGACAGCCAGAATAGAAAAGGGCACCTCAGTAATTGGGGGCCCTTTGTTATTTGGTGTGATGTGATCACGACTCGTTCTATTTCTCTGGAATAGAGAGCAACACTAACAGTGCACCATTGCCGCCAAACTCAAGAGGCGCTTGGTGAAAAGCCATTACATCTGGATGTTGAGCCAACCACAAAGGCACTTTCTCTTTTAAGATGTGCTTACCGATGCCGTGCTGAACACATGCACACGCGACACTTTCTTTGACACAATGTGCGATCATGGCGCCAAGCTCGCGTTTGGCTTCTTGTTGAGTCATGCCATGCATGTCTAGATAGACGTCTGGCACATAGACACCACGACGAAGTCGTTTCACTTCATACTTGGAGACATCGTCACGCGCATAGCGTGTTGGACCCTCTTCGCTAAGGTGCGGAATGAACTCATCTGAGAAATAAAACTCGCTGTCACTGGCTTGTCTTGCCGTTCGAGTAATTTCTTTTTGTTTGGCATTTCTTTTTGGCTGCTGGATTATGGTATCCTGTTGCAACTTTTTAACGCCCTTTACTGCATCGCTGAACAGGGCGAAATCGTCATCGAAATCGGTGTCTTTTTTGCTCATCAGGTTATGAATTCTAATTTGAAACGTAATTAGCAGTATTGTAGCGCTTTTCGGAGACAATTTTGGATAAGATTTTTGTAGAAGAAGCGGTATCAGAACTACACACGCTTCAAGATGTGATTCGTTGGACTGTTAGCCGCTTCAATGCAGCAGGCCTATTTTATGGTCACGGCACTGATAATGCGTGGGATGAGGCGGTACAACTTATTTTACCAACTCTTTATCTGCCGATTGATGTTCCTTCACATGTATTGAACTCTCGCCTAACGAGCAGCGAGCGTCTGCGCATTGTTGAGCGTGTAATCAAGCGTATCAATGATCGTACACCAACGGCTTACCTAACGAACAAAGCTTGGTTCTGTGGTCTTGAGTTCTTCGTCGATGAGCGTGTACTTGTGCCTCGTTCTCCAATTGGTGAGCTTATCGAAGCTCAGTTCCAACCTTGGTTAACTGAAGAGCCGACTCGCATCATGGATCTATGTACGGGCAGTGGCTGTATTGCTATCGCTTGTGCACATGCATTCCCGGAAGCAGAAGTTGACGCAATTGATATCTCTACCGATGCATTGCAAGTTGCAGAGCAGAACGTTCAAGATCACGGCATGGATCAACAAGTGTTCCCAATCCGTTCAGACCTTTTCCGTGATCTGCCAAAAGAGAAATACAACCTGATCGTATCTAACCCGCCATACGTGGACGAAGAAGATATGAACAGTCTGCCAGATGAGTTTACTCATGAGCCAGAACTTGGCCTAGCAGCAGGTTCTGACGGACTTAAACTGGTTCGCCGTATCCTAGCTAACGCGCCAGACTACCTGACTGATGACGGTATTCTGATCTGCGAAGTAGGTAACTCAATGGTTCACATGATGGATCAGTACCCTGAGATTCCATTCACTTGGATTGAGTTCTCTAATGGTGGCCACGGTGTCTTCATGATGACTCGCGAGCAGCTAGTTGCTTGTGCTGATGAGTTCTCTATCTACAAAGACTAGGGAATGATGGTTAGTTTTTAGCTTAGTAGTTGCTATGACTTTCTATTTGAAACGTTTTAATTTAAACGCCATGCATTGCTGCATGGCGTTTTTTATGGCCTAGATTAAAGATGTTTGTATTCATATCGAAGACGTTAAGTGCAATATTTAGTTGATTAATATGAGGGCTTATTACATATTGGTGTTTAATATTTAGTCTTTTTAGTGAGTTAAGGAGAATTCACGATGAGCTTTGATACATGGATTTACTATCTGCTAGCCGTGCTGATCTTGACGGCATCCCCAGGCCCAAGTTCTTTATTGTGCATGACCAAAGGTGTGCAATCGGGCTTCAAATTATCGATATTTACTGCCTTGGGTAGCCTAACGGCGATTACCGGAATCCTCACGCTATCGTTTACGGGACTCGGTGTAATTATTGCTTCTTCTGAAGTGGTATTTAATGTCATTAAATGGACGGGTGCTGCTTACCTTATTTTCCTTGGATGGAAGTCGTTACGCTCGAGCCAGCAAGATTATGACCAACTACCAGGTCAGGAATCAGAATCTAAAGTCGTTAAAGAGAGTGTCCTTTCTCACTATGTAAGTGGCTTTATTGTCGGCGCCAGTAATCCTAAAGCGATTCTGTTTTTTACCGCACTTTTCCCACAGTTTATTGACCCATCACTCGCGTTATTACCACAGTTTGCCGTCTTTGCCTCAACCTTTGCTGTGATGGAGCTGTCTTGGTTATTGGTCTACGCGTATTTAGGCGCAAAGTCGTCGAACTGGTTGTTTGCTAAAGGTCGTGCCAAGGTTTTCAATCGTGTGACAGGAGGCGTGTTTATTGGAGCAGGAGCACTGCTTTCAACGACAAGTCGAGCTTAACTCTATGATTTATCAAAGGGGTGAATAGTTACAGAAACTTCTTGGTGCTGTCATAAAAGGTTAACATTAATATGTTTGCTGCTTTTGGCAAAAAGCCGATATATTGTTGTTATACCATCACGTTCTCAAGGAGAGGCATATGCAGCATCAAGAAATGATTCAACACAGCAACTTTGGCGTTATCAGCCGTACTTGGATTTTCTCTACCCTTTCTCTAGTGGGTATTCTTGCTCTAATGTAGTCAGCTTAATGGCTCTATATTTTCAGTTTTTATTATGAACATACTTGTAAAAAAGTTTTCAAAGTTAGAACTCTTTCTTCAATAAATGTGGCTTTTCTCAACAGCTTAGCCACTTAACTTCTTCTAAACTGCTTCTTTCCTCTAGCAAAGCCTTTTTCTTAATCGATTAAGCAAGCAACCTTTTCCGAAACTATCTATCCCTATAACCTGATCTGAAGTTGTTACTAAACTGTGATAATCTTAAATTATCTTTTATCTACAGTGTACCTCTCATGTCTGTCTGGGATTCTATTTCATTTAACAATCGATTTACTGCACTGCCTCGGCTGTTCTATACCCCAATCCAACCAACTCCGTTAAGCAATGTCCAATGGCTCGCCTGGAATCATAACCTTGCAACCGAATTTGGCTTTCCGTCATTTGAGAGCGCTTCAGAAGAATTGCTGGATACCTTATCTGGCAATGTGGAACCAGAGCAATTTTCTCCGTTAGCCATGAAGTACGCAGGTCATCAGTTTGGTGCTTATAACCCTGATTTGGGCGATGGAAGAGGACTGTTGTTAGCTCAAGTTGTCGCTAAAAGTGGTGAAACGTTCGATTTACACCTAAAAGGTGCGGGTAAAACACCATACTCACGAATGGGAGATGGACGTGCGGTTATCCGATCGACTGTGCGCGAGTATCTATGTAGTGAAGCAATGGCAGGGCTGAATATTCCAACGACTCGTGCGTTGGCAATGATGACCAGTGACACGCCGGTTTACCGAGAGAAACAAGAGTGGGGCGCATTGTTAGTGCGTGCTTCTGAATCACACATCCGTTTCGGTCACTTTGAGCACCTGTTTTACACAAATCAGTTGGTTGAACATAAATTGTTGGCCGACAAAGTCATCGAGTGGCACTTCCCTGAGTGCCTAGATGAAGAAAAGCCATACGCAGCTATGTTTAATCAAATCGTTGACCGCACCGCAGAGATGATTGCATTGTGGCAAGCAAATGGTTTTGCTCACGGGGTGATGAACACGGATAACATGTCGATCATTGGACAAACCTTCGATTACGGTCCATTTGCCTTCCTAGATGAATATGATCCACGCTTGATCTGTAATCACTCCGACTACCAAGGGCGCTACGCATTCAATCAACAACCAAGAATCGGGATGTGGAATTTATCGGCGTTGGCACATGCGTTGTCACCGTTGGTGGAGAGGTCTGATTTAGAAGCGGCACTGGAACAGTACGAGCCACAAATGAATGGCTACTTTAGTCAGTTGATGCGTAGAAAACTCGGTCTGCTTTCCAAGCAAGAAGGTGACAGCCGCTTGTTTGAATCTATGTTCGAGTTAATGTCGCAAAATAAAGTGGATTACCCTAGGTTCTTTAGAACTCTGTCGAATCTAGACAGTGTGCCTGCTCAGGAAGTTATTGATCTAGTCCTCGACCGTGATGCTGCGAAGTTATGGGTAGATAACTATTTGCAACGTTGTGAACGTGAAGAGAGTTCGGCTACAGAGCGCTGCGAAAAGATGAGGCAGGTAAATCCTAAATACATTCTCAGGAACTATTTGGCTCAACTTGCAATTGAAAAGGCCGAACGTGGTGATAGCAGTGATGTTGATGCTCTGATGGTGGTACTTGCGGACCCATATGCAGAGCACCCCGATTACGAATATTTAGCAGCCTTGCCACCGGAATGGGGTAAAGACATGGAGATCAGCTGTTCGTCTTAAATCGGCTTATCAGTATAAAACCAACAGATAGCGGTCGCTTAGTTGTGATCTCTATCTGTTTGCTCTTCTAATTTTACAAACATATCAATAATCAAAAACTCGACCTGCCTATACACTATGTGAATAAGTTGTAAATTTTATAGGTTTGGGCGATGCCAACAAATACTCGAATTCTCGTGGTGGATGATGATCAAGAAATCAGCGAGTTGCTGGAAGAGTACCTTTCAAAATCGGGCTTCGATGTCTCTTCGGTTGGAGATGGGGCTGAACTAGAAACTCATCTACAAAGCCAAGGTTATCCTGACCTGATACTTCTCGATGTAATGCTTCCTGGTGACGATGGTTTTACCTTGTGTCAGCGCGTTCGTAAAAATTCTAATGTGCCTATCATTATGCTGACTGCGGTATCGGATGAAACCGATCAGATCATTGGTTTGGAAATTGGTGCCGATGACTACATCGCCAAACCGTTCAGTCCGCGCCAGTTAATGGCTCGTATTAAGGCCTTGCTACGACGCGTTCAAGTGGTCGATGACAAGCCGAGTGACGCATTACCTAAACAGATCATCTTTGGTGATTGGACGCTCGATACTCTTGCGCACCGAATCTCACACAATGAAAGCGCTGAAGAGATGGATTTATCGGGCAGTGATTTTTCACTGCTAATGCTGTTTCTAACTCGCCCAAATGAGGTGCTAGACCGAGACACTATCTCTTTTGCGACCAGAGGACGTGAAGCACTGCCTTTTGAGCGCGGCATTGATGTGCAGTTAAGTCGTTTGAGAAGCCGACTAGGTGATAGCGCTAAATACCCACACTACATCAAAACCATGCGTGGTAACGGCTATATATTGGCTGTACCTGTGCATTATGAACATTGATTAAGAAGAACTGCTTATGAAGTGGTTGAGAAGTTTAAAGCCAAATTCCTTGGTTGCTCGAACCTTGCTTTTGACCTTGCTAGCCGTCGTCATCGCGCAAGGTATCGCAACCTCGATTTGGTATAGCGAATCCAAACATAAAGAGTTAGAAGGTATTCGTTCGGCTTCATCGAGCATGGCTAACATGTTTGCTTCCACAGTGACCTTCTTTCAGTCTTTGCCCGTCAAATACCGCCACATTGTGTTAGACCAAATCCGCAATATGGGGGGGACGCGATTCTTCGTCTCTTTCAATAAAGAGGCTTTGATTGTTGAGCCGATCCCCGATACCCGCTTAAAAACCGCATCGATAGAAGCGATAGAGAGTGTCTTGAGTAGCAAGCTTAATAAGGTGGAATCAGTTCGTGTCGATTTCTCTCGCCCAGAACATCTTCGCTTGCTCAAAAATGATATCTACTTGAGCGATCTCCCGCGATCGTGGGCGCATCATACCTTAACCTTAGAGCCTCTTAATCCACCGATTCTAGTTGTTCAGATTGAGTTAGCCAGTCATGAATGGGTTTACATTGCAGCACTGCTGCCAGCTCCCTACGTCAAACTGGATGACACTATTCTTGGTCGTGAACAGGTGATCTTCTTGCTCTCATCAACGTTGATTCTGCTGGTGTTGACGTACTTAATGATTCGCCGCCAAGTGCGCCCGCTTAAAAAGCTCGCAAGGGCTGCTAACGAGATGAGTATGGATATTCAACAACCTCCGCTAAACGAAGAGGGGGCGACTGAACTGGTCACGGCGACTCGGGCGTTTAATCGGATGCAGCAGCGTATTCGTCGTTATGTGGCCGATAGGGAGCATCTATTCTCTGCTATCTCTCATGATCTAAAGACACCCATCACTCGGCTTAGGCTGAGAGCTGAACTGTTGGAAAGCGAAGTTAAGAAAGAGAAGTTCAACAAGGATTTGGATGAGCTAGAGATGATGGTCAAAGGTGCTCTGCAAGCGGTAAGAGATACCGACCTTCATGAAAATAACGCCATTATCGACCTTAATGATATGGTTGCTTCGGTTCTTGAATCGCATAACCAGCATCAAACCTTAGTAGAGTTTGAACCCATCGTAGTTGAGCCGTTAGTCGCTAAGCCGTTAGCGATTAAACGTGTGCTGACCAATCTTATCGACAATGCAGTGAAATACGGCACATCCGCTAAGGTCGATATCAGTAGCGATTCTGTGTGGGTCATCGTGACGATTCAGGACCACGGTAAAGGAATCCCAGAAGACAAACTTGAGTTGGTGTTTGAACCATACTTTAGGCTTGCTACCGACGATCAAGGGCACGGTTTAGGGCTCGGGATCTGTCGAAATATCCTGCATGGACACGGCGGAGATCTCATTATTCGTAACTCCCCTCAAGGCGGCTTAGAAGCCAAAGTCTATATCCCACGTGGTCTAGAAGTGTAATGTAACAATTGTGTTACATTGGGCTTACCTTTTGTTTCAATCTTATAAATTAGAATAAGTAGACTCTTTATTGAACCGGGCGTCGAGTCCGCTAAACATGGAAGATTATAATGAAAATCAATAAAACCCTACTTACTCTATCTCTTGTTGCTGCCTCAACATTTTCTCAAGCTGGTGAAGTGGAAGTGCTTCACTGGTGGACTGCTGGTGGTGAAGCCAAATCCGCTGCAGTACTTAAAGAGATGATTGAAGAACAAGGTCATACTTGGAAAGATTTCGCAGTTGCTGGTGGCGGCGGTGAAAGTGCGATGACCGTTTTGAAGACACGAGCAGTATCCGGTAACCCGCCATCTGCCGCACAGATCAAAGGTCATGATATTCAGGAGTGGGGTGGTTTAGGTTTTCTAACGTCTCTCGATGCAACCGCGAAACAAGAAAAATGGGATGACTTGCTACCCGCTGTTGTTACCAAAGTGATGAAATGGGACGGCGAATATGTAGCAGTTCCTGTGAACGTTCACCGTGTTAACTGGCTTTGGGCAAACCCAGAAGTGCTCGAAAAATCAGGTGTGACGGTTCCAACTACCTTAGATGAGTTCTTTGTTGCAGCAGATAAGATCAAAGCAGCAGGTTTTATTCCTCTGGCGCACGGCGGTCAACCTTGGCAAGACGCGACTATCTTCGAGGCTGTGGCACTTGATGTACTCGGCAGTGAAGACTACAACAAGGCGTTCGTTGATTTAGATATGGACGTTTTATCTGGCGACAAAATGGTCGAAGTGTTCACCAAGTTCAAAAAGATGCGTGACTACATCGACAGTAACTCTCCAGGTCGTGACTGGAACGTAGCGACTTCAATGGTTATCAATGGTGAAGCGGCAATGCAAATCATGGGTGACTGGGCGAAGGGCGAATTTACTGCTGCAGGCAAAGTGCCAGGCAAAGACTACATCTGTGCACCAGCTCCGGGTACTGACGGCCAATTTACTTTCAATATCGATAGCTTTGCCTTCTTTGAGCTAGGCGACAAAGAGAATCAAAAAGCGCAACAAGATCTTGCGAAAACCATCCTTACTAAAGACTTCCAAGAAGTCTTTAACCTAAACAAAGGCTCGATTCCAGTTCGTCTTGATATGGACATGTCTAAGTTCGACCAATGTGCGTTGGACTCAATGGCAACCTTCAAAGCGAGTGCGGAATCTGGTGACCTTGTACCGAGTATGGCTCACGGCCTATCTACAACAAGCTACGCTCAAGGCGCCATCTATGACGTTGTGACTAACTTCTTCAACGAAAAAGATGCCGATCCTAAAGAGGCAGCAACTAAGTTAGCGAAAGCGGTAAAAGCGGCTATCTAACCTAGCTTGATAAGCAATATAAACAGAACACGAATTACTGAGTATGTTGCTTATCCCTAACCCCCAGGGTGGGTAGGTTCGTAGGGAGCCTATCCGCTCTTCATCTCAATTCTGATATGCGTGATGCTGATGTGGTGCCGAGAGGTAAGCCATTGGCTCAATTGTGCAACAAGGAAAAGTTATGGAGCATGTTTTGACTGAGTCGACTCCAAAACCGACAAGGAGCCAGCCTGCACCAAAGCCCAGTTTTGCTGACAGGTTACAACATTGGTTACCTAAGATTGTGCTAGCACCGACCGCGTTGGTGACTGTGGTATGTATCTACGGCTATATATTCTGGACGGCAGCGCTGTCGTTTACTAATTCTCGATTTCTACCTAGCTTCAATTTTGTTGGCTTTACTCAATATGAAAAGCTGATGGAGAACGATCGCTGGATAACCTCAATCACCAACCTCGGTGTGTTTGGGATCCTATTCATGGTGATTGCCATCGTATTGGGTGTCGGCTTGGCGATTTTGCTTGACCAGAACATTCGTCAAGAAGGCGCGATTCGTACTATCTACCTTTACCCAATGGCGCTGTCATTCATTGTGACGGGTACGGCGTGGAAGTGGATTCTGAATCCAGGTTTAGGTATTGAAAAACTGATGCAAGATTGGGGCTTTACCGACTTTAAATTTGACTGGTTGGTCGACTCTGAAATGGCGGTCTACACCCTGGTGATTGCCGCGCTTTGGCAGTCGTCAGGCTTTGTGATGGCGATGTTCTTAGCTGGCCTGCGTGGTATCGATTCTTCGATCATTAAAGCGGCGCAAATTGACGGTGCTAGTCTACCCACTATTTATCTCAAAATCATTTTACCTTGCTTGCGACCTGTGGTTTTCAGTGCGGTGATCATTACTTCACACATTGCGATTAAGAGCTTCGACCTTGTGACAGCAATGACGGCAGGTGGCCCAGGTTATTCATCGGATCTTCCCGCGCTATTCATGTACGCACACTCATTCACACGTGGACAAATAGGCCTCGGCGCTGCCAGTGCCATGATGATGCTAGCCGGTATTCTAGCGATTCTGGTGCCTTATCTTTACTCTGAGCTTAGGGAGAAAAAGTCATGATGAACAACATCAACTTTGCTCGAATGTTTATCTATTCGGCGCTGCTTTTCTTCTTCTTGGTTTACCTAATGCCGCTGTTCGTGATGGTGCTGACCTCATTCAAAACCCTGCCAGATATTAAGGCGGGTAACTTGATGAGTTTACCAAAAGAGTGGGTGTTCGATGCTTGGTATAAAGCGTGGGACAGCGCTTGTACTGGCGTGAAGTGTGAAGGGGTGAAAGGCTATTTCTGGAACTCGTTCCAAATGGTGATTCCTGCGGTCGCTATCTCAACGCTACTGGGTGCATTCAATGGCTACGTGGTCACTAAGTGGCAGTTCCGCGGTTCAAACCTGTTCTTCAGTTTGCTGCTATTCGGTTGCTTCATTCCATTCCAAGTGGTGCTGTTACCTATGGCGACGGTACTTGGCAAAATGGGCTTAGCAAACACCACAGTTGGTCTGGTACTTGTGCACGTTATCTACGGCATGGCGTTTACGACGCTGTTCTTCCGTAACTTCTACATCTCGATTCCAGATGAGTTGATCAAAGCGGCAAAATTGGATGGTGCGGGCTTTTTTACCATCTTCTTTAAGATCTTATTACCGATCTCAACACCGATCATCATGGTGACGGTGATCTGGCAGTTCACTGCAATCTGGAACGATTTCTTGTTCGGGGTGGTGTACTCAGGCTCAGAGACTCAACCAATCACCGTAGCATTAAATAACTTAGTCAACACCAGCACAGGCGTTAAAGAGTACAACGTCGATATGGCTGCTGCGATCATCGCCGCACTGCCAACATTGTTGGTGTATGTCTTCGCAGGAAAATACTTTGTTCGTGGCCTAACGGCAGGATCAGTAAAAGGATAATTACCCATGGCAACATTAGATTTAAAACAGATCCGTAAAACCTATCGCAACGCGGACAACGAAACGTTAAAGGGCATCGATATTAGTATCGATTCGGGGGAGTTCTTGATACTTGTCGGCCCTTCGGGGTGTGGAAAATCCACCCTAATGAATACCATTGCAGGGCTAGAAAACATTAGCTCGGGTGAAATCGTGATTGATGGTGTCGATGTCGCTCAGGTTGAACCCAAAGATCGCGACATTGCGATGGTGTTCCAATCATACGCACTTTATCCAAACATGACGGTGCGCGGTAATATCGCCTTCGGCTTGAAGATCCGCAAGATGCCGCAGGACGAGATCGATGCTGAAGTGAATCGCGTTGCTGAAATGCTGCAAATCGAGGAACTGCTAGATCGTAAACCATCACAGCTGTCGGGTGGGCAACGTCAACGTGTAGCGATGGGGCGTGCACTGGCGCGTCGTCCTAAGCTATATCTGTTCGATGAACCACTCTCTAACTTGGATGCAAAACTGCGTGTGGAAATGCGCCATCAGATTAAGCGCCTACATCAAAAGCTCAACACTACGATTGTTTATGTAACCCATGATCAAATCGAGGCAATGACGCTGGCTGACCGTATTGCAGTAATGAAAGATGGTGAATTGCAGCAGTTAGGCACGCCACAAGAGATCTATACCAAGCCAAGCAATATGTTTGTGGCAGGCTTTATGGGGTCACCATCGATGAACTTCATCAAGACCATGGTAGATCTCGACGAGGAGCAGAACCCGATCATTAAAGTTATTGGTACCGCTGATCAAGAGCACCATATTAGACTGCCGAAAAGTATGCGTGAACAAGACGGCAAAGAAGTGGTGATTGGTCTGCGCCCAGAGCATATTACTGAGCAACAAGGTGATGATCTATCAGCAACCACTAAACTGGACTTGCAACTGGAAGTGTTAGAACCGACAGGGCCAGATACGATTGCGATGGTGAAAGTAAACGATCAAGAAGTGGCGTGTCGTTTATCACCGGAATTTGAAGTCTCGGTAGGGCAGGTGGCACCACTGCATTTCGACTTGTCGAAAGCGGTATTCTTTGATGCACAGACTGAAGCGAGAATTGATTTCTAGTTTTTGAGTCAGTCGCTCAATTAAAGGCTAAGCTTAAAATAAGGCAGTATCACTAATTCGAAATTGAAAACGTGATGCTGCTTTTTTCTGTTTTAGCTCATTTTATTTCCTAATCAAAACAGGGGGATAAACGAGATGAATAGATTAACTGAAATAATATCGCCAATTAGTCACGGTTAGCTCTATAAAGCGAACTGAGAACAGCGTAGGATCGCGCTACTTTAGACCCAATACTAGGTGCACTTTTGTGCATAGACAGAATAAAACATGAAACTAACAGCAAAACCCTCCGCTAGTAACGCTTTACTTATCTCTATTACGACGCCTGATTTTAAAGGTGACGAAGCAAAAGAGTCTCTTGCTGAACTTGCTCGATTAGTGACAACCCTAGGGTTTAAAGTGGTCGGTACTCAGTCACAACACCACAGTTCCACTCAACGACAAAACGTATTGGGTGCAGGTAAGCTTGCAGAAATTGCTCACCTAACTGGTTACCAAGGTTCGATTCAAGAAGTGGAAGACGAAGACTTTATCGATGAGTCTTTTGACTTTCATGCTGGTATTGATGAGCTCGATTTTGACGACCTGCCATCTGAAGAGATGGAGTTTGGTACCGCTGATGTTGTGGTATTTGACTGTGATCTGAGCCCTTCTCAACTGCGCAACGTGGAAGCTCATCTGGGTGTCGAGGTGTTTGACCGCACTGGTATCATCATCGAAATCTTCAGTCGCCACGCCCGTACTCGTACCGCACGTCTGCAAGTTGAAATCGCTCGCCTAAATTACTTAGTACCTCGACTTCGTGAAACAGCCGACGGAGACAAAGAACGTCAGATGGGTCAGGGTGCTGGTGAAACCTCACTAGAGCTTGACCGTCGTAAAGTACGCGACCAAATTGCTGCGCTTAAGCGTGAGCTGGTAAGTGTACAAGATGAAATGAAGAACCGACGCACTAAGCGTTCAGAGCTTTTCACCGTTGCTCTAGTAGGTTATACCAATGCGGGTAAATCTTCGATGATGCGTGCAATGACCGCAACGGAAGTGAGTGGTGAAGACAAACTGTTCGCAACCCTAGATACCACTGTTCGTGCGCTTCAGCCGATCACTCAGCCGCGTATTCTTGTGTCAGATACGGTTGGTTTCATTAAGAAGCTGCCACATGATCTGGTTGCTTCATTCCACTCAACGCTTGCGGAAGCAAACGACGCGTCACTGCTACTATATGTAGTTGATGCCTCTGACGCTTCATTCCGTGCTCAGCTCGATGTAGTACACGAAGTATTGGCGCAAGTGGGAGTTGAAGATAGTGAAAAACTCTTGATACTGAACAAGTGCGATAGATTGAGTGAAGAGCAGAAGCTAGCGTTGATGGACGAATTTCCAGATGCGATGCTGACGTCAACTCGTGATCCTCTGGATATCACCAAGCTTCATAAATATATCGTGAGCGTGGCTGAACAAGGCATGATCGAAGAAGAGATCACGATTCCTTATTCTGGACAAGGCATCATTGGTGAGATCCGCTCAAACATGAGCGTGGTGAAAGAAGAGTACGACTACGAGTGTATTAAGCTGACGGTACGTTCAAGTGCCATTGATTTAGCACGACTTAAAAAGCGTATGAAGAACTCGTAATCATCTGATTCAGAGAATATTTCAATATCCTATTAAGATAACCAGATCCAAAGAATCTCTATGTGAGGTTGTCACTTTGTTTACCTAAGTGGTGGCCTTTATTTTTCCTCCTCACATTTATTTCATCATTGATAGTTTGGTCAACTCCCACCCATTAATATTATGCATCGTTCAGCGTTTAATACCACTCAATATTA
>NZ_JBQKUM010000051.1:0-35134 GCF_054968605.1 Pseudoalteromonas sp. G5_S1_14_S5
TCGTTAACTCGGATATATGCTTGATGGGAAGAAGAGGCAGTAGTTGTTCTATATAGCTTTTTAGGCACTTAGTCATACGAGCATAAGGCTCCAACCAAGATAAAGCCTCTGTTTTTATACCGTATTTTAGCTTTCAATGTCCTGAGGAAAATCGCACTAAGCCTTTTTAAACAAGACACCAGTAAAACATCAGCATATTAAGAAAGAAGAAGATAGCGGCTCTTGATGATGAGTATCGCTCGGTTCTTTTAAACGCTGGAATTAAAATGCTCTAGCCGTGAAGTGTCCAGTGTTGCTGGTGCAGATCAGTTGACTCGAACCTACAAATTGTGCACGCTTCGAGTGCTTTAACCGCACCACTTGGTTGATCCATCTTGCCAACAAATAACCAACCTAAGATACCCAGTCCCTAATTTCAGTCTGATTGAATAGGAATGCAGCACTTTCCTGCAATTTATTTGTGATCTGGGTTGCACGCGTACCGCATACTATCAGATACTGAACAAAACTAACCTTCAGCCACAGTACACAGTTACCCGTAGACTGTTCAGGAAATTCAATGAGTTCAGATAATCAGCCAACCTACTTCTTTTTCGATTACGAGACATGGGGCGTGAACCCAGCGAAAGATCGTCCAAGTCAGTTCGCCGGCGTTCGTACCGACCAAGATTTCAATATTATTGGTGAGCCTTTGGTCATCTACTGCCAACCTCCTGCTGATTATCTTCCTGCACCTGATGCTGCGCTTATTACTCGAATTACTCCACAAAAAGCCGTGTCTCAAGGCCTACCGGAACCAGAGTTCATCGCTAAGATCCATGCTGAACTTGCAAAGCCAAACACCACAAGCCTTGGTTACAACAGTATTCGATTCGATGACGAAGTAACTCGATATACCTGTTACCGTAACTTCATTGATCCATACGCATGGAGCTGGCAGAACGGGAACTCTCGTTGGGATCTGTTAGATGTGATGCGTGCCGTACACGCCCTGCGCCCAGACGGCATTGTTTGGCCTGAGAACGAAGAAGGTTTCCCGAGCTTCAAACTGGAACACCTATCTGTGGCAAATGGCATTGAACACGAAAACGCGCATGACGCGATGGCCGATGTTATTGCGACAATTGAACTCGCGAAAAAGCTGAAAGCCGCACAACCTAAGATGTTTGATTATCTCTACAACATGCGTCACAAACGAAAGTTGAACGAATTAGTCGACATCGTAAACATGACACCTTTGATGCATGTGTCAGGCATGTTTGGTCGTGACTGCAATTACACAAGCTGGATTGTTCCTATGGCGTGGCACCCTACCAATCAAAACGCGGTGATTGTTGTCGACCTAGCAAAAGACCCAAGCCCGCTATTCGAACTTGATACTGATGAGCTCAGAGAGAGGCTTTACACCAAGCACAGCGACCTAAATGAAGACGAGCTGCCAGTGCCAATTAAGCTTGTTCAACTCAACAAGTGCCCTATTCTAGCGCCAGCCAAAACGTTAACCGCTGAAAATGCTGAAACCATTGGTATTGATCGTCAGCAGTGCTTGAAGAATCTAGCGATCCTACGCGAACACCCAGAAATTCGTGAAAAATTGATTGGCTTATATTCACAGGAACGTGAGTACGAAAAGAGCGACGATGTAGATACCCAACTTTACGATGGCTTCTTCTCACCGGCGGATAAAACCGCGATGAACATCATCCGTGAGACTGACCCAAATAACTTAGCAGCGTTGGACATCACCTTCAGTGACGAGCGCATCAAGCCTTTGTTATTCCGTTACCGAGCACGCAACTTCCCATGGACGCTAGATGAATCCGAGCAACTTAAGTGGGCAAACCATTGTCGTGAGTTCTACGAAAGTCGCTTAGAAGAGTACATGCTCAATCTAGAGAACCTCGCACACGAACATGAAAGTGACGAGAAGAAAATGGCTATATTAAAAGCGGTGTATCAATACGTAGAAAAGCTAGCTAGTTAACCTATTATCGAGAGATGTAAACCTTGAAAGAAAGATTGATTAAACTCGTTTACTGCTTAATCTCCTTCACCTTAATCATAGGTGCCCTCACTGCAGGCAACGTGTTACAACAATACTTAGAGACCTCAATCCCAGGTAGTATTTTTGGCATGTTAATTCTGTTCACTGCCATGGTGATTGGTATTGTGCCGGCACACTGGGTACAGCCTGGTGCCAGCCTAATTATTCGTTTGATGATTTTACTGTTTGTCCCGATCAGCGTCGGGCTTATGGAGCACTTTGACATGCTGATCGCTAACGCACTGCCGATTATGGCGAGTGCAGTGGGTGGCACGCTCATCGTATTAGTCTCTTTATCATGGTTCTTAGACCGCTTGCTAACGAGAGGTAAATAGCCATGTGGATTCTATTAACTATTGTGGTATTTCTGTTTGCTCGTTGGGTAAGTCAGAAGGTGAACTCCCCGCTGTGTAACCCGCTATTAATAAGCATTGGCATCATCATTCCAATTTTGACATTCTTTAAAGTTCCTTTCGAGACTTACTACGCAGACAACACTTGGATTACGTATATGCTTCAGTCAGCGGTTGTTGCCCTAGCTTATCCGTTATATGAGCAGCTGCCTCAAATTCGAGCTAACTGGCGAATCATTACCTTTGCATGCTCGCTGGGTAGTGTGATGTCGATGACGACAGCAGCAATGATTGCCGTCGCTTTCAAAGCCGACCTAAGTTTGATTGCGAGTCTATTGGGCAAATCAGTCACCACCCCTATTGCGATGGAAGTATCAAGCCATCTTGGTGGTGAAGCGGCTATTGCTGCAATACTAGTTCTTATCGTTGGACTATTTGGGGCAATTTTTGCTTACCCTATCTACAATCTAATCGGCATTAAGAGCCCTATTGCTAGGGGCTTAACCATGGGCACGGTTTCTCACGCGTTAGGTACGGCAACTTGCGCTGAAAAGAACCAAGAAGATGCGGCTTTCAGTTCACTGGCGTTAGTTCTTTGTGGCGTTATCACTTCAATATTCGCACCTAGCGTGTTTGGTATGGTGGTTTGGTTCTATTCCTAGCCTAGACGCCAACAACCCGATTTAGCCCAAGCCTAGCCCTGTCGATATCAGTGTTTGCTTGGGCTTTTTATTGCCATTTATCCAGCTAATAACCGGCTATTATGTGCAATAAGTGCGATATCAGCTGTAAAAATGGTCCTTGCAATCGATTTCAATTGTGACCTCACTCTAATTATGCAAACCAATGTAACAACAACAGTGTAAAGGTGATCATTGTCACAGAAAATTCCTGAGCATTGCATAAACTTAAAGCCTAAGGTCAATTAAGGATTCAACATGAACAGTCGTATTACCCTGGCGCTGGAAAGTGCTCCATCATCAATGAAAGCGCTTTTAAGTGACATCGTATTAGCAGACAACTTTGACGCGACATTGTCTCCAGAACAGTTCTCTAGCCTGCTTCAAGTAAGTGGTTTAGCGGATGACGAACTACGTATCGCACTACTTCCTTTTGCTGCTGCGTATTCATACGCACCGTTATCTGACTTTTACGTTGGTGCAATCGTGCGTGGTTTATCTGGTACTTTGTACTTTGGTGCAAACCTTGAAATCGCTGGTGCACAACTTGGCCAAACCGTACACGCTGAACAATCGGCAATCAGCCACGCTTGGATGAAAGGTGAGCGCGGTATTTCAGACATCACAATTAACTTCAGCCCTTGTGGTCACTGTCGTCAATTTATGAATGAGTTGACTACAGCGAAAGAGCTTAAAGTTCAGCTTCCGCAGCGTGATGAAATGTCGCTACAAGAATACCTACCTGATTCATTTGGGCCTTCTGATCTTGGCGTAACAACAGGCTTAATGTCTGAACTCGACCATAAGTACACGACGGAAGAGAAGACTCCTATTGTAGTTGAAGCATTAGCAGCGCTTAACCGCAGCCATGCGCCATACACTAAAAATTTAAGTGGTGTGTCACTACAGCTAACAACTGGTAAGATCTTTACGGGTGCTTACGCTGAAAACGCAGCATTCAACCCTAGCCTTCCGCCGCTACAAGTTGCGTTAATTCAACTAAAACTTGCAGGCTTCGATTTTGAACAAATTGAAAGCGCAGCATTGGTTGAAATCGCTGAAGGTAGCATCAGCCACCTAGCGGATACGCAATCTACATTAGAAGCGATTAATCCAGATATTCCAGTGACTTATTTAGCAATCTAAGTACATATAGTTAACAACCTTTTAAATAAGCAGCCCAATTTTATAAGGCTGCTTTTTTTATGCTTGTAATTAACACCACAATCAAGCAAACGTTTGCTTTTGTCATTTAAATAAGTATGATCACCCCGTTTTCAATCAATCGTTCAAAAGATCGGAAGGAATTTCTATGTTTGGTACTGCTACTCGTGAAAATGCTACTCGTGTACTTCTACTAGGTTCAGGTGAACTTGGCAAAGAAGTGGCTATCGAGTGCCAACGTTTAGGTTTGGAAGTTATTGCTTGTGACCGTTATGCAGATGCGCCTGCCATGCAAGTTGCGCATCGCAGCCATGTACTAGACATGTTAGATGGCGATGCACTTCAAGCCATCATTGAACTAGAAAAACCAGATTACGTGGTGCCAGAAATTGAAGCAATTGCCACCAGCAAGTTGGTAGAGCTTGAAGCACAAGGCTTGAATGTCGTTCCAACAGCTAACGCAACTAAGCTAACGATGAACCGTGAAGGTATCCGTCGCCTGGCAGCAGAAGAACTCAAGCTCAGCACATCCCCTTACCGCTTTGCAGACACCTTTGAAGACTTCGCTGCCGCGGTTGAATTTGTCGGCATGCCTTGCGTTGTTAAACCCGTAATGAGTTCTTCAGGTAAAGGCCAAAGCGTTATCAAAACCGAAGAAGACATCCAGAAGTCGTGGGACTATGCACAAGAAGGTGGTCGCACTGGCGCTGGGCGTGTAATCGTTGAAGGCTTCATCGACTTTGATTACGAGATCACTCTTCTCACTGTTCGTGCAGTCGACGGTGTTCATTTCTGTGCACCTATCGGCCACCGCCAAGAAGACGGCGACTACCGTGAATCATGGCAGCCTCAGGTTATGTCAGACAACGCTCTAAAAGCGGCACAGTACACTGCAGAGCAAGTGGTTAATGCTCTAGGTGGTCATGGTATCTTTGGTGTTGAGTTGTTCGTTAAAGGCGACCATGTGATCTTCAACGAAGTTTCCCCTCGCCCACACGATACTGGTTTGGTGACATTGATGTCACAAGACTCGTCAGAATTCGCACTTCACGTACGCGCATTTACAGGTATGCCTATCAAATCAATTACTCAGTATGGCCCATGTGCGTCTGCAGTAATCCTTGGCCAAGGCACATCAACAAACATCCGTTTTGAAGGCATTGCAGAAGCATTAGAGGCACCACAAACACAAGTTCGTCTGTTTGGTAAGCCAGACATCGGTGGTCGTCGTCGCCTTGGTGTTGCACTAACACGCCGTAAGAGCACAGAAACCGCGATTGAAGATGCAATCAACAGCGCGTCGAAGGTAAAAGTGATTTACTAATCAGATTCTTAGATCTTGAATCTTAACGATCAAAAAGACGAGCTATGCGCCCGTCTTTTGATTAGTGCTATCTCTTAGAAAGTAAACTGAATCTAGACTTCCGATTCAATTAAATACACTTCTTCACTGAATCGAGACAAACCTTTCTTAGCAATCTTAGGGTGCTCGTCGTCTGCAATGTCTTGGTTCAACAATGTAATCTTGTAACCCGCAAACAACAGATCGATTTCTAGTTTAGGTACGCTAAACGGAGGGCCTGCCATTTCATCTTGGTCGTAGTCTAGCGTTACAAGTAGGATCTTGCCGCCTGGCTTCAGCAGTTGCTTTAAGCGCTCTACATATTGCACACGCATTTCAGCAGGCAAAGCGACTAGAGAAGCACGGTCATAAATAATATCGACAGGCTGAATTGGCGCAGTGAAGTAATCCCCAGTGTAAACACTCAACTCATCAAATTGATAAAGCTCATGCTGACCGTTTATTTGAGTTACGGTTGGCGTGTAGAAATGCTCAGAGAAAAAAGCTCGAACCGCAATCTGGCTCAATTCCACACCTTGAACATCTTCATGCTTAGACGCAAGCCAAATCAGATCTTCACTTTTGCCACATAGAGGAACAAAAACACTCTTCTCATAGCTAGGCTCAGTTGCTTTCCAAAACTCAACCAAAAGTGGGTTTACATCTTCAAGGTGGAAACCAATTTGGTTGGCTGCCCATTTATTGTGCCAAAATTCAGGATTATTCATCTTTCATTCATGTTAAACAGTCATAATGCAAGGGTACAGTATAGAGAAGTAAGAGCAACCTTAGCTTGGCTTAAAGTGGCAAAATGGTTTCGAATACGACCATAAACTGGTTAGGTTCAAAGTTCTTAAAATTGCGGAACAAACGCTTGGATTATTTGTCAATATGTTCACATTTTAAAGCAATATTAAACGTTAGAGTTGGTTTCTGTCTTAGCTGGCCCCATTTAATATTTAGTGAGTTTAGTTAAGCTTTTTTACTCTTACACGTTACTGGTTACCCCTTTTAACTACCCGTTATTGTAACCTTGTATTTTGGAGTTTAAATGAGTGTATTTCTCCGTACGACGGCCCTAATGCTTTTAGTATTGAGCCGAGCGCCTGCATTCGCAGCAGCACCTGTTTCAACAAGTTCAACTGATCAATCGCGCACAGCGTCTTCGCAAAACCAAGTTTCATCAAACGTATTCCGCCACAGCCTAAGCGGCCTGTATGGCATCAAGGCATTCGACTCGCGTCCAACTCAGCCTTATACCGATTTCGACATCCTTTATAGCAAAGCTCACCAAGCGCAAGCAGAGCTTGAGACAATCTGTAAAAGTACTGCGCTTCTCACTAATTCAGATGCCCTATTTGCTGGTGTTAAATCTCAAGCTCGCGCTCAAGAGAAAATTGAATTAGAACTGGATGGTGACAATACAAGAATTACCGACCTAGCTCGCGCAACAATCATCGCGAATGATGTAGAAAGCCTAGTTGAAGTGTACGAAGCACTGAGTCGTGAAGCGGACGTGGTAAAAGTGAAAAACAAGTTTAAGTCACCCGCTGATTCTGGCTACCGTGACCTTAACTTACTGGTTCGTTTACCAAAAACTAACATAATCGCCGAGGTTCAACTTCACTTAAAAGCGATAGCGGATGTGAAAAGTGGTCCTGAACATGAGCTATACGAGATCATTCAAGGTATTGAGCGTCATGCGATTGCTGAAAAGCGCCCAATCAACGACATTGAAGCGGCGCAAGTCAATAGCCTAAGACGCCAATCTTTAGAGCTGTACCAACAAGCATGGCAACCATACATAACGACCCATATTAAAGCGGCATAACACCAACCTTACCGCAATTACAAAACAAAAATCGAACAAGGGCTGCACTCGCAGTCCTTTTGAATTTCAACGTATCTCTTATCAATCATAAGCGAGCGCTATTTGTGATAGTACTTCGGAGAGCGTTCATACAAGTCCTGACGTACATCACTTTTAAATCACGCAATTAATTAAGGATGTAGCTGGATTTCTGTCCCTTAATATTCGGTTAAGACTGCACGAAAGGGATGCTCTTATCACCGTGACGCTGGCTACATAGGTTGTCAACGAGCTTTTCTTCTGCCGTCAAGCTTGGTATGTAAGGTACTGTTTTATCAACTTTTATTGTCATTTTTGGCGAAACCTTTTCCACCGTTGCAGTGTTTTCGTCAGTACATGTGGAGAGTGACATTTCAGCAAATAGAGCGGTGTATTTAAATTTCAATGAGAATTAACTACCGTTCAGGAGAACTGAACGATGTTTAGAAATTGTGCGAGATGCGAGATGCGAGATGCGAGATGCGAGATGCGAGATGCGAGAAGATAAAAAGATTGAAAATGAGTGGTAAGAATAAATACTGTGATACAAACAAAAAGACCACGCTAGGCGTGGTCTATTGCTTGGCTACTTCTCGATTTTAATATTTTCTACACGGGCCTTTAGTTTTTGTCCCGGTCTAAAAGTAACAACACGTCGAGCAGAAATTGGAATGTCTTCACCAGTTTTCGGGTTACGACCAGGCCGCTCGTTTTTCTCGCGAAGATCAAAGTTACCAAAACCAGACAGTTTTACCTGTTCGCCATTTTCAAGCGCTTTACGAACTTCTTCGAAAAACACTTCAACCGTTTCCTTGGCATCCCGCTTGCTGTATCCGAGTGTCTCAAACAGGTTCTCAGCCAAATCGGCCTTCGTGAGTGCCATAAAACTTTCCTCAAAGCTATGTTAATCATTGCTACTATCGCCAGTAGCGCCAAAGCATTTACCCTATTCAATCAATGAGATAAGGTCGTTTACAAGGAAAGTGTATGCCAAGCTTCTGATTTTCGCCAACTTTTTTATCTCAACTGTCAGATTATTCTTTGGAATCAAAAAGATAACTCGCTCTTAATTTCACACATATGGCTAAAAAACATCTGCTTAACAGTTATCAAATAGAACTATATCCTGATTACCATCAATAAATTGGAATTTAAAACTTTACCGGTCTAAGTGATAATTTTTGAGAATTTTCTTCGATCTCCAATAAAATCAGCCACTTGATTTGATATCCATCTCAACAGAGGTTATGAAACAATCATTATTAAATATAAGATTTGTATCATTTCAGAATTTAATGCGAATCGGTTAATGCTATCACTGATTGTGTACTGACTTTTACTGCGATTCATCTGTATTCTAATTTCGTCAATCTCCCTCTTTAGCGACGCTCTGCAGCAAAGTACATTTCACAGCGCACAGTTGATATGTTATAACATATCAACAAAGAAGGAATTTAGTACTTAGAATGAAAGATATTGAAGCGATCATTAAGCACGTCAAACAAGGGTGTAAAGACAATGGAAAACAGTTCACCGCCAAAAGGCTGCTGATACTGCGTGCGTTGGCACATGCCGATAAAGCGCTGTCTGCCTACGAGTTAGTCGACTATTGCAAAGAGCATTTTGATCAACATGTTCAAGCGATGTCGGTCTACAGAGTCTTGGATTTTTTAGAACAACACCACCTAGCACACAAGATTAAGGTATCAAATAAATACATACTTTGTGACCACATCCTTTGTGAGCACGAACATGGCATCCCACAATTTTTGATTTGTTCTAAGTGCGACAAGATAAGTGAACAAACCATCAACCCTTCTATTATTCGCGATCTTAAATCTCACGCGAAACAACAAGGATTCACCGTCACAAGCCCTCAGTTAGAGATCAGCTGTATCTGTGATGAGTGTGCTAAGCCCGAAGTGAATACGTCCTGCTAAGAATACCTATATCTAATAACTAGATTCCAACCGTATTAGCCCTAATTAACAAGGAGAAAGTGAAACGCTATGCCTGCAACGCTCATTAGAAATGCCTACGTGGTCAATGAAGGTATCGTTACCGAGACAGATGTACTAATTGTCGACCAACGAATTGAAAAGGTTGCAAGCAATATACAGCCTAATTCAAATTGTGAAGTCATTGAAGCAAAGGGTTGCTACCTCATCCCGGGGATGATTGACGATCAAGTTCATTTTCGCGAGCCCGGGTTAACCCACAAAGGCTCAATCGCTACAGAATCTCGTGCCGCTGTCGCTGGTGGTATTACAAGCTACATGGAAATGCCAAACGTAAACCCTGCTACTACGACCATTGAGGCCTTAGAGAAAAAATTTGATATCGCAGCACAGAGTTCACTGGCTAACTACTCTTTTTACCTAGGTGCAACTGAAAATAACCTAGAGCAAATCAAGCAGCTCGACCCGACCAAACACTGTGGCGTAAAGGTATTTATGGGTGCTTCAACGGGTAACCTGTTGGTTGAAGAGCCTCAAGCACTCGATGCCATATTCCGTGATTCTCCCGTCCTAATTGTCACACATTGTGAAAGCGGGCCTGTTATCGCTAAGAACCAAGATCAATTAAGAAAAGAGAAAGCTGTTTTCACGATTGAAGACCACCCTATACTAAGAGATGACAGAGCCTGCTATGCCTCTTCTTCTTATGCTGTTCAGCTCGCTAAAAAGCACAATAGCCAGCTTCATGTATTGCATATTACTACAGAGAAAGAGTTGGCACTATTTGATAAAGGGCCAATCGAAGGCAAGCGCATAACCGCTGAAGCGTGTGTTCATCACCTTTGGTTCAGTACTGAAGATTACCCAAGATTAGACAACCAAATCAAATGCAACCCAGCCATCAAATTTCCAAATGATAGAGAAGCACTACTTGCCGCCCTTAGCACCAATCAAATAGACATCATCGCCACAGACCATGCTCCTCACACATGGGAAGAAAAACAAGTTCCTTATGAACAAGCGCCTGCCGGTTTACCCCTTGTACAACACGCCCTCCTGACTCTGTTTGACCACGTACATGCCGGAGCCATGACCGTAGAACAAGTCGTAGAGAAAACAGCACATAACCCATCCATTCGTTATGCGATAAAAGAGCGCGGTTATATTCGTGAAGGCTACTTCGCAGACTTAGTACTCGTCGACCCAAAAGCATCAACATTAGTTGATGAGGAAAACAACCTTTATCAATGTGCTTGGTCTCCACTCACTGGTCACGAGTTCTCTTCCCAGATCAAACATACTTGGGTAAATGGCACCGAGGTTTATAGCCATGCAATTTCGAACTTGATCCAAGATACAACTCACTCTCCGGCAATGAGGTTGTCATTTGAGCGTTAGTTCAGCAGTTATTACCATCAATAAAAAGAAATCAATATGTTAAGAAGAAACCCTAACGGTCATATGCCAAACGTATCTGAAACCGCCTTCATTGATCCAACAGCCATTATTTGTGGCAAGGTCATCATTGAAGACAACGTGTTTATTGGTCCTTATGCCGTTATACGTGCCGATGAGGTTAATGAACACGGCGATATGGAAGCTATCGTGATTAAGCGCGACACCAATATTCAAGATGGTGTGGTTATCCATTCGAAGGCCGGTGCTGCGGTAACCATAGGAGCACGCTCCTCTATCGCTCACCGCTCCATTATCCATGGGCCTTGTGAAGTCAGTGACGATGTCTTTATCGGCTTCAACTCTGTCGTTTTCAATGCCGTCATTGGTAAAGGTTGCGTGATTCGTCATAACTGCGTGGTGGACGGACTCGACCTTACTGAGAATTTTCATGTACCACCGATGACCAACATAGGCTCAGGCTTTGATCTAAACAGCATTTCAAAAGTACCACCAGAATACTCGGCGTTTTCAGAATCGGTTGTCTCTGCCAACCATACTCTTGTTCAAGGCTATAGAAGGATTGCTAATGAACTCTAATAAATCCCCCTTGCTTGGGATTCCGACCAACATTATTACTGGGTTTCTCGGAGTAGGAAAAACCTCTGCGATTCTTAACTTAATGAAGCACAAACCAGCCGATGAGAATTGGGCTATTTTGGTGAATGAGTTTGGTGAAATTGGCGTTGATGGAAGTTTATTCGAAGGCAATCAAACCAAACAACAGAAAGTTTTTATTCGCGAAGTACCCGGTGGCTGCATGTGCTGTGCAGCGGGGCTACCGATGCAGATAGCACTCAATCAGTTGCTTTCTGAGGCGAAGCCAGACCGCTTACTGATTGAACCTACTGGGCTTGGCCACCCAAAAGAAGTGTTAGAAGTATTATCTGCTGAGCATTATCGTAAAGTGCTATCACTGCAAAAGAACATCACCTTGGTCGATGCTCGCAAGCTGTCTGATACTCGTTATTCTGACCACGATACTTTCAACCAACAAATTACCATTGCGGATACGATCGTCGGCAATAAAGTAGACCTTTATAACAAAGGGGATGCACAAAAGCTTGCCGAGTACGTTGCTCAGATTTGTCACCCTGATACTAAGCTGATCTTTGCTCATCACGGTAAGATCCCATACGACGAGTTTGATGGAAGCAGTAGTTTTTATCATCAACAAGCTCATGGGCACCATCATCACCATGCTCACAAACAAGATAAACCACTTACATCTGAACTACCGATGCCAGAAAGTGGCATGCTCAAAGCGACCAACCAAGGTGAAGGCTTCGAGAGTATTGGATGGCGATTTGCAGCTGATAAACTGTTTGACCACCAGCGTTTACGACACTTTCTAGTCGGCTTGAAAGTTGAGCGTATGAAGGCCGTGTTCATTACTCCAAATGGTATCTTTGGCTACAACTTAACAGAGGATGGTTTGACCGAATCAGAACTCGATGAGTGCAGTGAAACCAGAATTGAAGTCATTGGTCAGGACATAGAGAGTGATCTGGAAAGCCAGCTTCTAGATTGTCTTGTTAACTAAGTTCGATCCATCGATGATTAAAACTAAAGCCCTATGAAATAGAACATTCATAGGGCTTTTAGACATTGGAGTAAACATCACTATGTTAGTTTACCGACACCAATCGTTTCTCTTTCACCTGATCTGCCGCTACTCACCGCTTTTGCAGGTTTAACGATCAAACCAATCCCGATTAAGAACAACACCGATGCCACTACTTGAGCGAGTGACAACACTTCGTCATACATAAAGTATCCGCTGATCAGCGCGAAGACTGGCACCAGCAAGGTTAGCGGTGCAGTCGTGCTTAATGGATATTGGATTAACAACTTGTTCCACACCCAATAGCCAAATAGCGTGGTCGGATAAGCCTGGAACAGCACCGCAATCGTTGTGTTCCAATCCCATTGTTCAATCCCCTGCCAAATGATTTTATCTCCGTGTAACATCACAGCAAACAACACCAACGGCGCTGGTGCAAACAGCATTCCCCACACATTAAACGCAAACGCCTGCCTAGTTTTGGAAGCCTTAACAATGACGCCCATTAAGGTCCAACTGCACGCTGCAATCATAATCAAGATAACGCCATTAACGGTGACATTCACTTTCGCCGCTGAGACTAAAACTGCAAGTGCACACAGGGCTAACATCGCACCAATTAACTTACGAACCGACGCACTCTCTTTGAAAACCCATACCCCAACAGCCATTCCAATAAGCACATTGCTTGAAAGCAATACTGACGAAAGCCCAGATGAGAGGCCAGCTGTGATCGACCATGATGCCATGCCCCAGATACCAACCCCGAACACAAAGCCATAACTTACGAGATAACGCCACGCGACATTCGGCCTTGCGACAAAAAATATCACTGGTATCACGGCTAGCGCGAAACGCGCGGCCGTTGCCAGCAACGGATGAACATTGGTTACACCCATTTTGATCATCGAGAAATTGAATCCCCAGATTGCCATCACCAATACCGCTAGCAACAAATCATTTTTTTCATACTGTCCCCCTCTTTTGTTTTAAAAAAGTATCCCTTGAACAACAAAACAGGTACAGATACATTTTTTAAAAAAAAACCAGTACAGTTAACCACAACCGTTACCATGAGCATTTATCGAAAACTTGCGAATCAGTTTATTAATGAGATTGAAAGTGGGAAAAGACCCGAAGGTGGGCGAATGCCTTCGCTTCGTCAATTAGCTAAGCAACAAGCCGTTAGCATGTCGACCGTAGTAAGTTGCTACCAAGAGCTAGAGTCACAGGGCTGGATTCACTCTCGCTCACAAGCTGGATATTTTGTTTCTCCTCATAAGCCTGCTCACTCAACACCTGAATGGGCACAGTTTGAGAGTAAAGTTTCCAGGGTGAGACAAACCTCATCGACTCACAACTCAATCAATGGGCCTTTAGGAGTCTCTAGCACCACTAATGATGAGCAATCGGTCGTTGAACTAGAACGCAGTTTCCGTCGCTCTATCAAACGCATGGGTAACAGGCTAAACCATTACCCTGATACTCAAGGCGAGCCGATATTACGACAAGCATTGTCCACTCACTTTGCAAAGCTTGATGTGCATTTTTCACCAGGTGAACTGGTGGTCACGGCTGGCTGTATGTCGGCAATAAAAGCCGCTCTTGAATCATGCACCAAACAAGGCGATACCATTGCCATTAGCTCACCATGTTTCAACGGCATACTCGAATTACTTGGCAAGATGTCGCGTAAGATCATCGAGATCCCATCCCTAGATGACGGTGTAGATCTACAACAGTTAGAAACACATCTGAAAAACAAACGCGTCGATGCCGCTATCTTCTGTACCTCGCATATGAACCCACAAGGGATCAATATGTCTGCTAGCCAAAAGCAGAAATTGGCAGCATTGGCCAATGAATATCGAATGCCGATCATTGAAGACGATGTGTATCTCGAACTCTCTTATTCTTCGCACACGCCACTGCCAGCCAAATACTGTGACAAAGGTGGCTATGTTTTATGGTGTGGTTCTGTCTCGAAGAGTTTATCACCAAGCTACCGTTTAGGGTGGTGCTTGCCAGGAAGGTATATTGATGAGTACAAAGCGCAGTTTTCTTCTGCAAGCTACGGCGTTACCCTTCCTACTCAGCTAGCTGTCGCTGACTTTCTTGAATCTGGTCAATACGCAAAACACGTTCGAAGAAGATGTGCTCAAATTCTCTCTTTACGGCAGCAATACCTGAGTTATTTAACTCAAAACCTTCCTGATGACGTCAAAATAAGCAGCCCACAAGGTGGCATGGTACTTTGGCTACAGATTCCTAACCTCAACCATATCGTATTTGCTCAAGCGGTTTCTGAGAAAAAGATTGATATTCGACTTGGGCATCTGTTCAGCACTCTTGATCTCTACAGCAACTGCTTACGCATCAACTTTGGTTATGCGCTGGAGGGAGAGACCAAACAACAGCTGGATGACTTGATTGAACTTATCCGACAATGTGTCTGCAAATAGCTTTTGGCCCACACTTTGATCTCCAATTAGCTCATCGTTATTTGTTATAAAAAAGGCATTTATTATTCTGATTGAAACTGGGTTAAAGCCCGTAACCGTAAGGAAATCCACTCACCATAAAACCCATAAATATTGAGTTTGCAAGGGCGTGCCCATTTATGCAACTTAGCTAATGACACCTCATTTTTTGTCGTCAATATACACCCGTCAGCGCTGGCGTTATACTGTATATGAAGAGAATAATTATGAGTGATAAAACTAAAAATAAACCGCTACCTTCCTTTATTGAAGAACGCTTAAACCACTACATTGAAGATCTCATTGCCCAGAACGAAAGCCAAACACACTTAGTTCTAGGTAAACGTCCTAGGCGGAATTCAGTTGTGATGCAAAGCAATGATTACCTCGCGCTGTCGCACAACAAACAGATACAACAAGCCCACCAGCAAGCGATTGGTGAACAGGATGACAATGTCGTCATGTCAGCTATTTTTTTGCAAGACGAGGTTTCAAAACCCGCCTTTGAAAATGAGCTGGCGAGCTATGTAGGAATGGAAAGCTGCTTGCTGTCTCAGTCTGGTTGGGCGGCAAACATCGGCTTACTGCAAACCATCTGTCCACCACAAACTCCTGTGTATATTGATTTCTTTGCCCACATGTCTTTGTGGGAAGGTGTTCGAGCCGCAGGTGCGAGCGCGCATCCGTTCATGCATAACAATATGAACCATCTGCGCAAGCAACTTGAGCGCTATGGCTCTGGCGTCATTGTTGTAGATTCGGTCTACAGCACCATTGGCACGATTGCCCCACTCCGCGACATCTACGAAATGGCGCAAGAGTTTGATTGTGCACTCGTGGTTGATGAATCGCATTCTCTGGGAACTCATGGCACCAAAGGTGCTGGCCTCGTTGAAGCACTTGGGCTCACTAGCCAAGTCGATTTCATTACTGTAAGTTTGGCCAAAACCTTTGCGTACCGTGCTGGCGCGATTCTAGGCCCCAAACAATTGTCTAAGACACTGCCCTTTGTCGCCTACCCTGCTATTTTTAGCTCGACCGTATTGCCACAAGAAGTCGCTCGCTTAGAGAAAACCTTGGCAGTCATTAAAAGTTCTGACGATAAGCGCAAAGTCTTATTCGAACGTGCTAAATCACTCACAACGGGGCTTAAACAGATTGGCATTAACATCCGCAGCGAATCTCAGATCATCGCTTTAGAGTGTGGTAGTGAGAGAAACACTGAACGTGTGCGTGATTTCTTAGAGGAACGAGATGTGTTCGGTGCGGTATTTTGTCGTCCAGCGACTGGCAAGAACAAAAACATCATCCGCTTCTCTGTGAATGCAGATATGACACTAAGAGATATCGATCATGTGCTTACGGTTTGTCACCAGGCATATCATCATCCAGAACTAAAATTCGTTTAACTCTGAGCACATTAATTTAATCATCAACTAAACGACAGGACTGAATGGACGCTATCATGTCGCAAAACTAAAAGAGCCCAGCCTATTGCTGAGCTCTTTCTCGTGTTAACTTGGTCTACTTCAAACCTCAAACACAGTCTCGTACAAGCCCCTTATATCCAATGGGCGATCTTGTCGAATAAGCGGTTCTTGTCTGCTGGTTTCACAATAAAGTCAGACATTCCTGATGACTCCATCTTCTCCAGCGTGACTGGCGAGCTGTCCCCTGTATGTGCAATAATCGGCACCGAAGAATAAGGCTTATTCGCGCTTCTAATGAGTCGAGAAGCTTCGACACCGTCCATAATAGGCATTTCAATATCCATCAAAACTAAATCAATGGCCTCGGAGTCTAGAGCATCTAATGCCTGTTGACCGTCCTCTTTCTGTACCACATCAAAGCCTTGTTTTTCCAACAACATCGCCGTAAAACGGCGTAGAGACTCGTTATCGTCCACTACCATAATGGTACGCTTATTTGCATTTTCAATCGGCTTAGTGGCCACCGAGGGCATCACGTAATTCGAGTCAAACAATAAACGGTCAATCGTTGCTTTGGTGTTCAGCAGCCATACTTGAGTTTCGACCCAAATCGGTTCAAATGAAATGTTCCTCACCCGTTGAATAGGATGATATTCATACAAGTAAACAATTCGCGCTTCTGTAAACGACAACAAAGACTCGAGCTTATCAAGGCTGCTTGCCCTCAAATCAAAACTCTCCATGTCGACGAATACTAAATCAAATTCGAACTGATACTCTTTGTTTTTAAGTGCTGATGCCACATCCAAAGTCGTGAGGTCAAATCCCATAAATCGAGACATTTCCATCATTTTCTTATTCAGGACGGTTTGATCACTCACCATCAATACAGACTTTAACTTTCTCAATTCACTCTTAATCTCATTGACTGAATTTGACGTTAAAGACGGGAACGTCATCGTAAACTGAGTCCACTGACCAACCTCTGATTGGCATCTAACCTCACCACCAAATGAACGCATCACCTTCTGACAGAATGGTAAGCCTAACCCGTAATTGCCTGATTTACCTGTTGTATAGAAATCTTGGAAAATATGACGTATTGCATCACTAGAAATGCCAGCCCCGTTATCCGTCACCACAATTTGATGAGTAACTTCATCGCTACTCATGGTGACATGAATATGAAAGTCTTCCGGACTACGGTGATGGAACGCATTCTTGAACAGGTTGTACATCAAGTACTTCAACAAAGTGTCACTTCCCAAGAAATCAAAGTCGCTTTGTACATCCAAAGAGATGGCTGATTTATCCGACTTGCGCTTGTAATTAAAACTGTCGATTGAATACTCGATCACCGCTTGTGCGGAGTGCTTTTTAAAGGTTGAACGAGATACACGATTCTCATCAATCGACGTCAACAATAGATCGATGGTATCGTTACCTGAATGGATAATTTCCATGGCCTCATCACCGACGTCACGCAGCTGTTTTAACTCTTCGACGCTCAGCGCATATGGCTCTTTGATGTCACCACTCTTTGGGTTTGGTAGTATCGATTGAATAACATCAATAGAAGTTAACAAGCCACTAAGAGGGTTTCTCATTTCGTGTGCAATACCGGCACCAAAAGACTTTGCTAGGGACACCTTGTTCTCGTGTTCCACCTGATTGCGGAAATAGAACAGGTTACCGAATAGATAGATAAACAAGAAAATAGGCACATGCGTCCAGTTCATGGTTATCTCAAGATAGAAGCCTTGTGCCACCCAAGCACAAAACGTTGCAATCCCTATTCCGGCAAAGGTTTGTGCAAACATCACTCCTGTGACATGAACCAAAAGAATATGAAGGAATATTGCCGACATGAAAGACATGACCCAAACATTGGACCAATTGTTCATCAGCAACATATAAAAAAAGAAACATGGCAGACAGAGCGTAATCGCGACTTGATAATACGCTGGCAGATATTTTCGCCATTCGAATGGAACGTATTTACGGAAAATGATGCCGAAGAACAACACCGAGCATAATAGGCGGAGAGTCAGATTTTCATAAGGCTGCGGGAATAGGTACTCCCACACGACAAAGTAAAAAGGGAAACCGACAAAGCCCATCCAACCTACGAGGGTTAGATTCGGTTCAGCATATTGATAAACTTTACGAATAGCGTTCATACGAAATTCTTTATTCTCTTAGCCTAGACGTTTACTCGTTTTATGATTGAGTTTTTATATAACCGAACGATTATATTACACATCACCTCCAAGCAATGAGATTTGAATCAAATATATACGCGCTTTTGCATTAAACTGTTTTAACCCTGCAGCCAAATATATGAAGGCCTCGTTTATACGAGGCCTAATAATGATTTCATTTCTTGTTATCTGTGACACATAAAGCTAGTTTATCGGCAAGTAAATATTAGTGAGTAAATCACATTCATCCACCTGATGGAGTAGGTTCACGTACTGGAAAAAGCACGGAAATTCTCTCAAAGATTCGCCACTCTTAGGTAACCACTCACGATATAAGTAGCTTACCGTGTCAGCGATTAAATCATGGTTGCCCTTATGAACAGCGACAGCACAACGACCGCCCGGAATGATCCCCTTCTTAACACCAAAGATATTTTCTGGGACATCCCCGTTATGGCTTCCGCAAATATCAAAGCGATATTCATCTTCAGGGGTATCTGAAGGGTCAGAATAAGCCACACCAAATGTGTCACTGGTTTTTACCGGAGAAAAACCCGTCGACTTCCTCCAATCAATAAATTTAGCAGCAGTATTGTAAACCAGCTTTGGGCTCCCTTTATGCTCAATCAATGCAACCTCTGTTTCGCAAAAATCGACGACTTTCACATCCATTATCTCTTCTCCACTATTTGGTGAGTTAAACTCATACTTTGAACGCCAATATGACCAGTTTGGTTGTTTTCTAAATTGAGAAGGTGTCTGCTCAAAGTGCCTCGAAAATGCTCGAGAGAATGCTTCAAGACTCTCAAAGTGAGCCTCCAATGCAACATCGGTGACACTGTACTCGGGCTCAAAAGCTAAACGAAAAGAAGCGCGCTTTAACCGAGCAAACCACACATACTGAATAGTGCTAATCCCCATAAACGACTTAAAGATACGGTGAAAGTGATACTTTGAACTTGCCGCCACTAAGCTCAACTGCTCCAAAGTTAATGACTCATCCAAATGTCTATCAATGAAGTCACACACATTTCGTATTCGTCGCTCGTGATGTTTCGCTACATTCATTTTTGTTACCCAATAAAGAATTCGGAGAGATAATACCGACGAGGCGTTAAGTTCGCCTGATTGAGATTGCGAGACTAACTTAACTGTTGTGTTTTATTCTATATTAAGTCGTAATAAAAGGCTCTTTAGCCAATGCAGCACTATAGAGCCGAATCCTACTTAACAATAGATATTGAGCACTGTTATACCCAGTTCATTACAAGCCAGGCTAATTCAGTTCCAACATGGCATTAATCCGAACTATTTCTTGCTGCCATTTCACTTGCAGATCAGGCTTCTGATGCTTTGCTTTACGAGCTTGATCCTTACTGAGTAATTCTTCGAGCTCTAATAGCCTTTCTAAAAGACCCTCTTCATCAGTTTGCGACTGCTGATCATCTGTTTTAGGCCGCTCAGAACCAGAATCGACACAGACCATAGAGTTAGACTCAATCGAAGCAGAGCAAGATTCCGCGTTTTTGCCTTGATGGATAACAGACATCGCTTCATACACCGCATCTAAGTAAGTCAATTCCATAAGTTGACCATCATCGATGTACCAGAATCGATTGCATGATTTTTCGACCAACTCTCTATCATGGCTGACCAACAGTAGCCCCCCTTCGAATTGAGTTAAGCAATTCGCCAGCTCTTCCTTACCTTCAATATCAAGGTGGTTAGTGGGCTCATCCAGCAATAGGAGGTGATACTTCGCTAGCGATAGTCCAACAAACAGCAGTCGAGAACGCTCGCCACCACTAAGCTCTGCGACCTTTTGCTCGTGTCTTTCATAGGGAAAACCCGCGCTAATCAAAGCCATTTTTCTAGCTTCCTGCGAAACAGGATAAAATGAGTAAAGTGAATCTATTAGTGAATGGTCATCACGTAATTGGTGTAGGCTTTGATCGTAATACCCGACTTCGGCATTTGGATGAAAATAACCATTATCTCTAAGTTGAGACGCCTGATAATTCGCCCACAATACTTTCAGAAGAGACGACTTACCCGCCCCATTTTTGCCTAGCACAGCAACACGGTCACCACTCTTTATCTGCTGGAACAGCACTTCAAACAGTGGCGCTTGGTCGTCAGCGGCGGTAATTGGCACCTCTGACAATTCAAGTATTCGATTGGCCTTCATGGGTTCACCGGACAAACTTAATGTCCATGGCTCTACAGAATCCAAACGTGTCATGGTCGAGCGTAACCCTTCGGCGCGTTTTTCCATGCTTTTTGCTTTTCGTGACAGACCTTCATTGTCAAAGTCACGCCCCCAAATCGCTAAACGATGAGCGCTCTTTTCGATACGATCGATCTCTTTCTTTTCTGCTTGTTGCCTTTCCGCATCCGTTAGGTCTTTATCTTCCAATGCTTTTCGAGCTTCGGTGCACTTTTGGCTAAAGGTAAGTACCCTTTTGTCACGTAACACCCATGTAGAATCGGTGACGTAGTCGAGTAATCTTTGATCATGTGAAACCATGACAAACGTACCTCTCCAATCTTTCAGAAACTGCTCTAACCAAAGTAACGTCGGTAGATCTAAGTGGTTACTTGGTTCATCTAGCAACAAGACATCTGGCTCAAGAACCAATGCTCTCGCGAGTAACACTCGCGCGTATTGACCGCCACTTAAAGTGCCTACCGGCTTTTTCCAATAGCTTTCATCAAAACCTAAATTAGAAAGAGTAATTTGCGCTCGCCATTGCTCTGTTTGCTGCATGTTTAAAGGAAGGTTATCGGTCACAGCATCGAGCATTGAGAAACTTAACAGTCGCTTAGGTAAGTGTTGCTCAATCAAGGCAACTACGGCATTCGAGGCGAAGGAAACATTCCCTACACAGTCAGGTAAATCTTTGTTTAACAGACGTAATAAGGTGCTTTTGCCACAGCCATTACTGCCAATAAGGCCAATGCGGTCACCTTTCTTAATGGTAAAGGAAAGCCCATCAAATAATCGGCATGATGTTAGATCGTAAGAAATGGATGATGTAGATATTAATGTAGTCATTTGTTTACTCAAGTTTCAAGCGCAACAAAGCGCTGTTGTCATTCGCTGACAACAACCAAGTAAACTAGAGTGAAGAAACTCTATTGAAAGTTATATTGAAATGCTTCGCTCAAGTTTTGGTTATCGCAGCACGATATTTTTAAAACTTGAGTTTTGGTCGTACCAAAAAATATGCGCGAAGTTAAATTCACACACTTTCATAAAAATCCTCCTTATATTTGTCTTTAGTTGAACATTAGCGCTAAAAATAAATCACATTAATCGATGAGTCAAAATATTTAAGCGCTTCGATTTATACTTGATTTACAACCTTAGGTCACTGTTACTCGGTGCATTTTTCTTGGCGTATCACAGTAATCAATCACAGCATAATGCTGAGTGACTCTATTGTCCCATATCGCCATTGAACCCTTGCTCCATTTGAAACGCACTTGATACTCTGGTCGTCGTGCAATTTCAAAAAGCTGGCGAAGTAGTGAATCACTCTCTTCACGTTTGAGTTCATTGATGTAACGAGTAAATTGCTCGTTGATATATAGCGTCTCTTTGCCCGTTTCTGGATGAACTTGTACTAACTGATGCTCTACTGGCGGGTTTTCTTGCGCGGTTTTCAGCAGTGACTTATGCCAATTTAGCTCAATTGGGTCCGATTCAATACCCTCAAACGCGACTAACGAATGCGTTGCCGATAAGCCTCTTAGCTTGTCTTTCATGCTTTCATCTAATGAATCGAACACTGCGGTCATCGAACACCAAATCGTGTCGCCACCGACATCCGGTACATATTGAGCATGTAATAGAGAGGCTTTAGATGGTAGCTCCCGCCAGGTTAAGTCGGTATGCCAATAACTCTCCATTGGCGCATTACCTCGAGTAGTTTCTATCACACTGACTTGCGGGACTTGTTCTACACGCGGAAAGAAAGGATGAACGGGTTCGAGCTCTCCGAAACGCTTTGCAAGCGCTAAGTGTTGTTCAGGCGAGAGGCTTTGTTCACCCAAGAAAATAACTTGATAAGTAACAAGTGCCTGGTACAAATCATCGAGTTCACTCTCTCTGCAATCCGAAAGATTTAATCCATCAATACGAGCGCCAATGTGAGGGGTAATAGGTTCAATTTTCAACATACTTTCGCTTATCGGTTAAGAGATATTAATAGGGAGTCATGTAGCGACTCGTTATTAAACCGGACAGAACCGATTTATCTTTCCTTACCACGCACAATAAAACCGGTTTATTCGAAAAACAAAAGACAAGAGGCCCTACACTGGCGCTCTGATTGTTTGTTGATACTTCCTGTATCCGTGGACAAATCCAATCTGTAGTACTTTCATCGAAAGCCAGATCATCGATACCTCCAGTTGTGTATCACTACTAAATCTAGCATACAAGCTTCAAGCTTTTCTGAGACTTAACCGAAAGCTTGTCTAAGTAGACGTAAATTCCTGCTTATCAATCTGATAAAGCAACGTCATATTTTTTTGCCTGCTACAACCAAAAGAAAAGCCCACAACAAGGTAGGCTTTGGCTATCTGGCTTCTGAACTTACTAAACTAATGAGTCACTTTCTGAAACCATCATTCAAACCTAAAATTAAAAGTTTGCTTGGAGCGTCAAACCACTGTAAGCCGAGTATGCATTCAACATAATGTGGTATCTGCCGCTTTGGGTGACATCCACCTTACAAGTCTCGCTGTTGCCCGATCGGTAAGGTCGGCAGTCCCACGTACTAAGCGTTGGTTTATCCCCGAAACGAAGATACAGATCCGCATCGCCTGTACCACCAATGGTGACCACTGTCAGCTGTTGGCCCTGTTCTAAGTCCATATAGAAGTAATCCTTTTGTCCTCGGCTGCCACTCAGTCCATTAACCGGCACGCCAGAAACTAGTTTTCCATCTGGATCTGGTCCAGGTGCTGGACCACCGCAATCCGGTTCACAACCACTATCAGTCAAACTATACAGCAGTTTATTGGTGGTTCCTCTTGTGTCAGAAACTTTATTCTCCGAGGCTCTTGAGTTCAGTAACCCTGAAAGTTGAAGAGGTGTTAAGCCGTTGTTTTCTTGCAAGTACAAGGCAGCAATACCGGCAACATGTGGCGTCGCCATGGAAGTTCCGCTAATCGTTTTATAGCCACCATCATACCAAGCAGACTTGATTTGAGATCCCGGTGCGAATAGATCAACGCAGCTGCCCCAGTTTGAGAAACTAGAACGCGAATCAGAGCTGGTTGTTGAGCCCACCGTCACACCACTTGGTACACGAGCCGGCGATGAATTGCACGCATCGGCATTTGAGTTACCCGCCGCCAACATAAAGCTCACTCCGGATTGAATTGCACCTTGCACCGCGCTATCCAATGCAGTTGATCGCCCGCCACCTAAACTCATATTGGCGACTGAAGGCCCTGATGCATTTTGCGCTACCCAATCCACACCAGATATCACGCCAGATGTGGTTCCTGAACCGGAACAGCTAAGTACTCTTACCCCAACAATGTTAACGTTTTTAGCCACACCGTACTGGCTGCCTCCAATCGTTCCTGCAACATGGGTACCATGCCCATTACAGTCACTCGAATCAGCATCGTTATCCACGAAATCATAGCCAGAAACCGAGCGACCGCCGAATTCCTCATGATTATTATTAACGCCCGTATCAATCACGTAAGCCGTTACGCCAGAACCATCAAAATTGGCATTATAATTTCGGTCTAAAGGAAGACTTCTCTGGTCTATTCGGTCCAAACCCCAAATCGCGTTACTTTGAACGGCTTCATTTGAAACAACAGGATCGATACTGAGGATTTGGTCTTGTTCAATGTATTCAACGCGAGAGTCACGTCTGAGTTGCTTTAATTGAAGTGCGTCTAGATTTGCCACAAAACCAATAATGGAACGATCAAAAACATCGTCAGTTTTGATTGAAAACGAATTGGCCATTTGGCCTACCGTTTGTTGGGTAAACTGCTGTAATCCAACCGCGTCATTCATTAGCATCTGCGGTTGTTTCAATACAACAATATAGCGATCGGTGATCGCGTCATCTGATGAAGCCAACATCAGTGGAGCAATAGGTTGTTGTGAGTTTTCTATCGAATTGAAAGCAGAACCTTGAGCCAAACTTGATGCGGAATAAATACCAAATGTGGCTGCAATACAACAACTTAATACTTTCTTTAACATAGCTTTTTCCTTGAGATTTTAGGTTTGTTGGTTGTTACCTACGACAAACACGAAAATGCAGACAGCTAGCGTTATACGCTCAATACGTGAAGCAACAGTGTTACAAATTCAACCTAAGACAGTACGAATGAGATTGCTTATTAATTTATATTCATCGCATTAAGAACTTCGAGTCGAGACAAACTATTTTGAAAAGCTTATGCAATCACATTTCATATAATTTGATCAAAAGCTCTAATTTTAACAAAAGTCGAATGGTTGGATAAAAATGGTGTATGCGAGAGGTATGATCTCCATTATTGATATATAACACACCAAAAATCCCGCAAAAACTAAAAAATGCAGCATCAAAAACACATGCGATTAGCCGTACTTATAGTGAATAAATATTATTAATTGTACTCGACAACAGCTTACCTCTATCTTGGCTACATTACCCAACACCATAAACAATGCGATTACGCAGGGAAAACGATGACCGCCATTACCGATTTAGACATTCTGTTAAATTCCATGTCACCTGAGATCATTGAAGGTGATTATGTTTTTTGTACGGTAGAGGGAGGACTAGCCGACTATACCCACCTCAATCCGATGGCGACCTTTCGAGAAAAAGAAGGGTTAACTTTAGTGCTAACAGAAGAAGTGGCGACTCAAGCGCAGTTAAGTTTCGACGGTGTGTTTAGCATGATCACGTTATCTGTACACTCGAGCCTAGAAGCCGTAGGTCTGACAGCCGCCTTCGCAACTAAACTTAGCTCGTACAGTATCAGTGCCAATGTGATTGCAGGTTATTATCACGATCATATCTTCGTCCAGAAGCACAAAGCTGATCAAGCTATGAGCGCACTTCGAGAATTCTCAGAAGCGAACTAGTAACATAAGCGCTCTAAGTAGATGAATTCGCTCGTTCACGTATAAAGCTAACCAAGAGCTTGGTGAGATGCGTGTGATAGCTCATTGACCGATAATGGATGTAAATCGTTAGTGGGGCTAGTTCAAGGTCTAACCGTTGTTCGACTAACGAGCCCCGGTTCAACTCATCTCGACAGAATTCTCTTGGTAACGCCACAAAACCTAACCCTTTGACAGCTATAGCTTTAGCGATAAACCCGCCATCAACATTGATGTCTGACTTAATGACCACACTCTTCAAGCCTTCTGGACCACTAAATATCCAGGGGTTGCCAGCAAAAGCTTTGTAACTTGAAATACAAGGCATTGCGGACAGCTCCTCTACTGTGATCGGTAAGCCATATTTCGCTAGACAAGATGGCGAAGCTAAAACCGAACTCTCCCATTGACACAATTGCCGTGAAACCCAGTCACGATCATCAAGCGAGCCTCGCTCAAAACTAATAACGATATCAGGATCGCTGTTTAACGCGCTTTCTATCGACGTACTGTGTTCGCAAAAAAGAGAAACATTGGGGTAGCTAAGAGCAAAATCGGCGAGAACATCACCAATCAAAGGGATGTCTGGTGAGCTCACGCGAATACTGCCTTTCATTGACTCCGTTGAAATGCTGACGTTTTGCAATGTTTGGCTCAATTGACGAAGAGGCTCTCGGATTTCGTTGTAAAGCATTTCACCGGCCGAAGTTGGCGTCACCTTTCTGGTTGTCCGGTAGAACAATTTATTGCCTAATTCAGCTTCAAGCTGCTGAACATGTCTACTCACCGTTGAACTAGGGATTAGCAAACGTTCAGATGCTTTTATAAAGCTGCTCTGTTCAAAGACACAAATAAATGAGTTCAACCAAGCGTTATCGATCCTTTCCAATTTATTATCCCACAAATCGCAATACTCAATCTCATATTAACCTATTTTTCTGGATTATCTATCACGATAAGGTACAGAAAATTCGCTGAGGAGAACACATTATGACAACAAACAAATCGAAAATTTTTGAGCGCGATGGATACCAACTCAAAGTAGAGCAGCATGGTAAAGGCCCTAAATTATTGATTATTGGCAGTGTCGATTATTACAAAAGAGTGATTCCAACACGGCTTCATGAGCACTTTACTTGTCTGTACCTAGATCATCGAGGCTTTGCCCAAACCGTCAACGACAAGCAGAACGACATCATCACTCTAGACATCATTTCCAAGGATATTGAAGCTATCTGTGATTATTTCAATATTCGTAAAACCAGTATTCTGGGGCATTCCGGGCATGCGTACATGGCACTTCATTTCGCTAGTTTGACCAATATCCAGATTAAAAAAATCATGGTTGTCGGCGCTCCGCCAAATCTATCAGAGGCAATGAGAACTAGGCAATTTATACACTGGGAGAACAATGCCTCAAATGAGCGAAAGAAGCTTTTGGATCAAAGCCTTGGAAAACTTAAACAGGACATAGACAAAGAACCTCACAGAAAGTTCGCGCACTTGTGCCGTAGATTAGGGCCGATGCGTTGGGCAGATCCTAGTTTTGATGAACTCCCCCTTTGGGAGCAAGTCACAACTAATACGGCACTACTTGATTCATTATGGGGTGATGTCTTTGGCAAGATAAATCTTGCGACGCTGCCTAATGCTAACCAATTGGATATCACTGTCGCCATTGGTGAACTTGATTTTAGCATTGCGCCTTTGAATACGTGGTTGCCTTTAAAAGAGACATTTCGCTCACTTGAGCTAGTAGCGCTTAAAGGTGTATCTCATACCCCTATGCTTGAGTCTCAAGAAGAGTTTATTGATATTATTTGTGCTCACTTGCTGGGTTAAACAAACAGACTACTGCTTTACTGGCAAATCAGACTACCACAAAAAAATAGTAAATTAGCAAGACTAAAGATGTTATTAAGGTGCCTAGTTCGCACCTCATTTCATACGTAAACTTAAAAGATATTGAAGAGCTCGATAAGAAAAGGGATTCTCACCTGTCCCCTCTGTGCCAACCGGTGACAACGTAACCACAATTCAAGCTAGCTACATATGAAATGCTTAACCATGAAAGGATACTAAATAGCAGCGCAACTTCTTATGCAAGATAGACCGAAGTAGAAAAACCGCAATAATTCGTGGTGTGACCAGCTGAAAAACCTAGCGTTCAAAGTATACCACTCAGATTTGCGTGGCACATGGCAATAGAGCCAAACTTAAGGACACGCCATATGGAAAATTTGGAGGTGAAATTTGCCATCTCTATTCAGACCCGGGCATACAACTTTGCTCAGCGGCGAATAATAACTAAAGTCTGGTGCTTACTCAGGTTTTGTCCTCCCCCCAGCCCCGAAAGAAGCTCATATTCGCTTCTTTTGGGAGGTAATGCACCCAAAGAGTGGATTGTAGCCCTCAGACATTTAGGGCTACAATCTATATGGATAAAAGATACTAATAAGTTAAGGTTATTTAGAATGTCGCATTGACACCTAACGTAAACTCTCTGCCATCGGCGACCGTAGTACTCGTTTTACCGCCGCCGCCAAAGTATTCAGTATCAAATAGGTTCTTAATATTTAAGCGCAATTCAACATCTGTCTCAGCAATATCCATACTGTAAGAAGCACCCGAGTCAAAACGGATGTATCCATCTTTAGATACTGTATTTTGGTTATCAGCAAAGCGTTTACCTTCATACACTGCACCAAGATTCAATGCTAGTTGGTCATTGACTTCATAACGACTCCATACATTCGCAGACCACTCTGGTGTATCAGCAGGTCGCTTCCCATTCAGGCTATCGTCTGCAGGTCTTTTATACTCAGCATCCAGATACATCATAGAGCCAGCTAAGAAAAGTTTTTCTGTGGCTTTTCCTTGTGTACCCAGTTCAAAGCCTCGGTGTTTTTGTATACCAGACTGAGTCGTGATTTGATCGAAACTAGGGTTATCAACGAGTTCTTCTGTCACTTTTATGTTTGAAACCTCAATATCAAAGACAGCGCCAGTTATTAATAAGTTTTCGTCAAATAATGACCATTTTGCTCCCAACTCGTATTGCTCCCCGTATTCAGGTTTTAAGTTAAGGCCGTCATTAGCATCACTTTGATTATTAACCGCTCCCTGTGGCATGAAACTTTTCGAGTAATTCAGGTAGATACTGCCATCCGATGTAGGATTAAAAATCAAACCGGCTTTTGGAGAAACCGCATAGCTGTTGTTACCATAACCCTCTTTATGCTGCTCGTCGTATCGGACACCAGCTAAAACTTTCCAGTAATTGTTGATAGTCATCAAGTCCTGTACGTAGAACCCAAAGTGTTTGTATGAACTATCGCTTGTCGACCGTGTGCTATTGTTATAAAAATCCGGTTTAGCTACATTGTCCCCAGGCTTAACTTCGATGAAGTTGTTACCGTTTGCATCATTGTATGTATAACGTGTTTGCGCATAATCGTAGTCAAGAATATTGGCACCTAAAAGCAGCTGGTGCTCTAATCCCAAACCGTAGGCTCGCCCCGTTAGGTCGACATATCCCGTTTGAAAATTCCAATCGTCGTAACGATCAAATGGTTTAATAAAATATCCATCTTCCATATCATCGTAGCAATTATTTTTATTGCATTGATTTGGTTGAGAGGCTACATAGTTTCGATCATATTGTTGCTCGTTATACCCAAGTTTAACTTTCCAATCAGTATTAATTTGATATATCAAATCGGCACTAATGTTGGTCACTTCTTTATCTGTTTGCGCCCATGGCATATCCCAAATAGTTTCTCGATTACCAATAAGATTTCCTTCATCATCGAGACGCCCACCGTCTATGCCTGATTTATCATTGGTTTTACTATAAGCAAGAGACAATAGTAGGTCTTCAGTAACATCAAACTCTAAGTTCAAATAGCCAACAAATTTATCGCCTTCATTGTGTTTGCCGTTTTGCTTGTACTTTCTAGCAGAAACAGAGTCCTGCTTTGCAAGTACAGTACGGTAACGAATTGTCTCATCATCGTTCAAGCTACCGCCTGCATCTACGCTATAGCGAGTAGAACCATTACTATTCACGTCAAAACCCACTTTGGCCATGTTTTCATATGTTGGTTTCTTCGTAACCATGTTAATCAAACCGCCAGGACCAGATTGACCATAAAGCATACTTGATGGACCTTTGAGTACTTCTACTCGCTCTAAAATTTCTGTAGGGTGTTGGTAATATGAAAAGTGTTGATGGCCATCAACAAGATATCCAGAGCTTGCACTTAAATCGAACCCGCGAATTTTAAAGTATTGAAAGCCCCACTTTTGTCCCCCAGCGGTAACGCTCGAATCATTTTCAAGAATATCGCCCAGATTGTGCGCCAATTGTTCATCAGTCATTGAACTAGGGATCACAGCGACTGATTGTGGCGTGTCAAGTAAGCTGATGTCACTTCGCATTGCACCAAATGCTTCATCTGCCTTGTAATGATTAAACTGACTGCCTAGAACAACAACACGTTCGATATCCTCATTTGGGGAATCAACAGTCTCTGCAAACGCAGGAATTGAAATTACAGCAGAAATAGCCAATGGAAGTGGCGATAACTTAAAAAGTGATGATGGAGTACTCAAAACAGCCTCTAGAAAAGTTGAAATGTATAGGCCAGCAATAATAAATGAGATGAATTATCATTTGCATTAGATTTACACTATTTACGTTATTTATCATTAGTTGGAAAAGATTGGTTAGGTCGCTGTGTCCGCAACATATAGTTTGCTTCAAACCCAAATTTACATGATAGATTCATGCCTAGCTGACGCTCGTTAATTCAACTCGGTCGTTCAGAGTAATACGCTCAATGAGAAAGGCATGAACTAACCTAGATTAAAACGAAAGGTAAAAAGAGCTAATCAGTTGCTATTTTTCTACTCCATAAGAAGAGAATTTTTAGGAACTCAGCGAGTGGAGCTAACCTATTCGATGTGAGTTGCCAAACTGCTTGACACGCGTAAGAAGAGTATTGCTAATACCATCTCCCTTCAGAGCAAGTCAGTCAAGCTTTTCGACATACCTGTGATCGACATTTTATGACGAATAGCGCCGATATTTGGATGTTACAGCGTACTTTTCAAACTAAACTAAAGAACAAATCGATAGCTTATTTCCCATACAAAAAAAGCGACGCAATGCACGTCGCTTTAGCTTATTGCTTAACGCAGACAGGCTGATCAGGCATCAGTCCATTAAACGCCTAAGCAAGCTTAAAAGTCGCCACTTTGTCACTTAAACCAGCGGCTTGGCTCTTAAGTTCATTCGACTCAGTTAAACTGTCCTGAGCACCAACCACCAAGTGGTCAGTCACATCTTTAATGGTCGTAATATTCTGAGTGATCTCACCCGTCACATGGGTTTGCTCTTCTGCAGCAGTAGCAATTTGAGTCGCCATGTCGCTAATCAAGGCAACAGACGTATTGATCTCTTCTAGCGCGAGAGAAGCTCGATCCGCATCTTCTACAGAATGTAGTGCAAGCTTAGAGCTCGTTTCCATCAGTTCAACGGCTTGTGCTGTTGTGCGCTGTAGAACATCGATCGTTGCCTTGATCTCTTCCGTTGAAGAGTGAGTGCGTTGAGAAAGCACACGAACTTCATCAGCTACTACGGCAAAGCCACGACCTTGCTCGCCGGCACGAGCGGCTTCAATAGCGGCATTCAAAGCAAGCAAGTTCGTTTGCTCCGCAATGCCTTGAATGGTGGCTAATACAGTCGAAATCTCTTGAGCGTGTTTATTCAGATCGCTGATCACACTACCCGCTTCGTTCACTTCATTCGCTAGGTTATTAATGGAACCTTTAGTGTCGACAACCAATGCATGACCGCTGTTGGTGCTCGTCGCTGAGTCTTGCGCTGCTTTTGCGGTTTGCTCTGCATGCGATGCGATCTCTTGCGTTGCACTCGCCATTTCAGTGACTGCCGTTGCAACCATAGTGATTTCTTGCTGTTGATGGTTTAGCTCGTTCACCGAAAGGTTTGCACGCTGTGCACTCTGTTCAGATTGGCTATTCAACTGCTCCGATTGGCTACGGATATGACCGATTAGCTGCTGTAAGCTACCAACAAACGTATTGAAGTTTTGAGCAAGCTCGCCCACTTCATCTTGATTATCAACATAAATGCGTTGAGTTAAGTCACCACTACCGTTCGCAATTTGCGCCAGAGCCTGAGACACATGATTTAGTGGACGGAATAGAATGGTACAAAGTAAATTAAATAGTACCGTACAAAGTACCACCACTAGCAATGTCACCAACACTTGACCGATAACAGCATCAAAGAGTGGCGCCACTAAAGAGTCATGATTTACCACGCTAATCGTAATTAGATTGGTTCTATCAATTGCACGCGCATACAGCACATAGTCGGTACCGTTCAACTCAATAGAGATGTCCTTACCGCTTACCAACGCCTTTTGCACATCTGAAAAATTCAAACCAAGTGAACTGATATCTTTGTTAAGTAGCTTAGTATCTGCATGTGTGTAAACTGTGCCCTTGTGGGTCGCGATAAACATGTAACCTTCCCCTGGAAGAATCACTTGCTCAAGGCTATTTAGAATATCGGTTATTTCAACATCCGCGCCCAATACCACCTGCTGTCCATGCAGTTGCATTGCGGTGCCTAGTGACACTACATTCGCTCCCGTTGCCGCCGCAACCGTAGGGTTGTCCATGAAAACCTTACTTGGATTAGCAACTGCATTGGTATACCAGCCCCACAAACGAGGATCATCATTACCCGGTGGTAACACTACCCCATTAGCATTTTCTTGTGAGCCATCAGGATACGCCAGGAAGACATTATCAAAAGAGCCAGAATCGCGAACCTGTTTAAGGTGAGTAACCAAACTCTCCTTTTGAGACTCTTGAGACAGAGAAGTAAGCGCACGCTCTTTGGATAAGATCCAATCCGATACGTATTGATTGTATGAAGCCGATGCACCTTCTAAACGCTGTTCAACTTCTGTATCCAAACGCTGCAATGAAGCACGAAATGAAAGTGCTTCAACCAAAATCCCCCCTAGGATGATGGCCAGACTGGCAGAAATCGCCAGCTTATTCTTAAGTGAGAGTTTCTTTAACATAGGAAACCTATAATTTTTTATAAATAGCGCTGGAAACAGAATCGTTCCCACGCAGAAAGCAAGCTGATATATTTTACACATTAAAATAAATTATAAAATGCCCTAAGGCATTGTATTTAAGGTATATGTGAGCCAAAAGATAGATCCAGATCAAAGCAAAAGGGCGAACATCATACGCTAAGGGTCTCATATTAATTCATCAGTATCATGTGATTGGTATCTGCCACGCCTATTACTTCATCTATCACAATCAAAATAGCGTTTACCCTATCATTCGATTAATCTTATAAGTCGTTATGCCCATAGAGTTTTCTTATGTCTCGAAGCCAACGCCTCTTTGATTTGCTTCAATTATTGCGCTGTCACAAATATCCCGTGCCTGCCGATCACCTTGCTCAAGAACTGAATGTCAGTACACGTACCATCTATCGTGATATTGCAACACTACAAGCACAAGGCGCGGAAATCGATGGCGAAGCTGGTGTGGGCTACCTGCTCAAACCTACCTTTACCCTGCCACCCATGATGTTCTCCTCGGAAGAGCTAGAAGTGTTGCGACTTGGAGCGGAATGGGTCGCTAAGCAAGCTAATGGAGAGTTCAGTGAATCGGCTAGAAATGCGATTGCGAAGATCTCGGCCGTGCTCCCTTCAAACCATCAAGCTAAATGCAGTGAAGATATCATTCGTGTTGCTTCAATCATTGGGGTTGCAGATTTAGGTTTTGAACTGTCGGAGATAAAGTTAGCGATTAAGCAACAAAACAAAGCTCAAATTCAATATACAGACGCCAAGGCAAAAGTCAGTTCTAGGGTCGTATGGCCTATGCTGATCGGCGTATTTGAAAACTGTTATGTATTGGTCGCTTGGTGTGAAACACGCAGTGCTTATCGAAACTTCAGGCTGGATAGGGTTAACGAATTGACCATACTAGAAGAAAAGTATTCAAAGTCACGAAATAGCTTACTCAAAGAGTGGCAAAGCATGGAAGGGATTACAGACAAAGTGATCCGCTACTGACAAAAACTGTCACTAGTTAGAGATATATTCCTGTGGTCCAAAGAAGCACCACACCAGATAACCTAACTAGGATCAGCCATGTTTAATATCGATTCATTTGTCCTTTATGTGACTGACATTCACCGCAGCATGGATTTTTATTCCAAAGCCTTTGATTGTGAGCCAACACTGCTATCACCAACGTTTGCTGCCATAACTTTTGCAAGCAACGTGAAAATCACCCTCAAGCAATCTGACACTCTTACGCCAATAAGCAAAGTAACAGGTGGCGGCACTGAGCTATCGATAGCATTGACAGATAAACAAGCTCTGGAAAACCTCTATGTAGAATGGAGAGCAAAAGAAATACAGTTCGAACAAGCACCAGATGAGTCCGTGTTTGGTATCAACTTTGTCGCGATTGACCCAGACGGCCACCGCATTCGAATCTTCGCCTAAATGAAAAGAGCAAGCGACACTCCCGTTGCTTGCTCATCTCATCTAGCTCATCAGCCAAAAAGAACTAACCGAAGTCTATCGTCAGTAACAATCGAGCTTCTTCAGATGAAGTGACAGGCGAACGGTGGACAAGACCTCGGTTTTCATTTCCGCTCCAACGCTCTCCTTTCAATAACGCCACATCACCAGCGGCCATTTGCTGGATGTCAGACTCGTCATTGTAGAGGCCAGATGCTGAATCTGGCTGGCCATTACTTCCACGACCAAGTTTAGAACGGTCAACCGAGTCGTTTTCTAACCACTGAGTCGCAATGCCATGATAGGTTGTCACTAATCGGCAAGGTACTTGGTCAAAATGAAAGCGAGGACACATTGCCTTGTTCATTACAGCCAAGCGGAGACCAACTTCTTCAAGCTCAAACAAGCAACAGAACATGTCCACCAGCTCAGCCATATTTTCTAGCAGGGCTTTTGAAGCTGTTCCGTCTGTAGCGAATTCCAATTTGTCGAAAGCGTTTGCAGGTGACACGCTAACAGACTTACTAAAATTTGGGTTAGCCGAAATAAATTCATTGATTTCAGATACAAAACTCTCATCAAAGTTACGCTGCCATATCGCAACATTGATATCATCTTGGTAAATGTCAGCCAACACTGTCGGGTATGAAGCTGCACTACAAGATGGATTTCGGCCCTTCTGCCCTTGATGAGCTAGCGTTCCATCAATACTTGACGATTGATTACAACTCGTTGCCAAAGGTTCAGCTAAAACGGCATTCATTATCTCATCTCCTTGCTGCGCGCTCGTATTCTCTAGAGGCAATATCTATGTTTGCCAAAAGAACAAATCAAAGCAACGTTATAACATAACAATACATATTCAAACAACTCAGGAGATAATCA